>JBDKJU010000291.1:0-15472 GCA_039796435.1 Pseudomonadota bacterium
TGAAAGTGCTTGATAAAGCCAAGGCCTCAAAACTGCCGGTAAAACCTAAGAGTAAGGTGAATCTCATCGCCGGATTTTTCATCGGACTGCTGTTGGGTATGGGGCATGTGCTGGCCAGAACCTTTCGCGACTTGAAACTTTTTAAATGATCTCCAAACGCCACCTGCTGGGCTTATACAGTGCGCAAATAGGCAGCATGCTCATTCCTTTGGTGACCTTGCCTTGGCTGATTTTGACCTTGGGGGTAGAGAGCTACGGGATCTTGGCATGGGTGTACAGCATCACCATGTTTGCAGTCTTTGCCGTTGATTGTGGCATTAACACCATGGCCATTCAGGGTATTTTTGCACGGCGAGACCATGCAAAAAAATTGCATAGATATTTTGGTGCGGTGCAGGCAGCGCGAATCGTACTGTGTCTGTTCTCGGTGGCTTTTTTAATGTTGCTGGTCATGTGTTTCAAAAAATCCAGCCAGTACTGGTATCTGTTTGCCTTTTGCGCTTTGAATATTGTGGGCACTTTAACTTTTCCAGCCTTTTACTGGGTAGGGATTGAACGCGGTGACCTGATCGCCTATGCCAATGTGGGGGGGCGATTATTGTCTTCACTACTTTTGTTTGCTCTGGTGCACAGCAGTGAGGATCTGACTCTGGCGGTATTGTTGCAGTCGATCGCCGGGCTTATTTCTGGGGTAGCGTTTTATTGGCACTACGTCCGAAATGTGGGTGGTATTCCCTTGGTGTGGCGCTACGCTCAAATGAAAGTGCTGCTGCGTCAGAGTAATTCCATACGCACACATGAGTTTGTTTTTCAGGCCATGCAGAATCTCCCGGTTTTCGCTCTGGGTATTTACCAAGCCAATCATGTGGTGGGGGTGTATGCGTCTTTGGAAAAACTCTTTCGTGCACTGGCCACCGCGTTGAACCCGCTGAATCATGCGTTCACTTCGTATGTGCATAAGCTGAAGGCAAGACGCTTGTACCGCTTGCGAGACAGGCACACCAAGTGGTATCTGTATGGCGTATCGGCTTTGGTCACCTTGGGTGCCGGCGCATTGGTGTTGTTGGCAGTGCCGGTGCTGAAACTGAGTTTTAACTGGTCGATAGACAAGCATGGGCATGTGTTTGTGCTGTTTCAGCTCTGCTGTATGTGGATGGCAGTGCACTGCATATTAAAAGTGCTGGAGACTTGCTATTACATCAGTAACAAGCGTTGGAAACAACTGATTAATATTTGTTTGCCGGTACAGATTTTGGGTTTGTCGGCCATATTCATTTTTGCCCCTTACGGAGCAGTGCAGGTGTTATCAGTCATCATCGCTGTGGACTTTGTCTGTGCGGGCTTGCTTTTTTTATTGCGGGATAAAAAATGAGAATATTGCACCTCAATACTTTATTTCCTCCCTGGCAGGTGGGGGGCGCAGAGCGCACGGTGAAGGCTCTGGCCAGCGGCATGGCGGCACTCAATCATGAAGTGGCCGTGTTGCACACGGTGCCCTATGCCGATGGCGCAAGTGCCAAGCGACAAGAACAGCTGCATACCTATAGCGCCCCCTTACGTAATTTTTATTGGCAATTCGATGGTCTAAAGCGGCACAGTGCGCAGCGTTTTGCCTGGCATTTCTTAGACAGCAATAATCCCTGGATGCAGGCAAGAGTGCGCGAGGTGCTGACAGAGTTTCAACCTGATTATGTCTTGACGCATACCGTGCAGGGCTTTTCGAATCGGGTCTGGAAAACCGCAGCAGGAGGGCCTCATCGCCTCATACATGTGCTACATGATCAGGCTCTTTTGTGCCCGCAGACAGCCATGTTTCGCAATGGCCAGGCCTGCCAACAGCAGTGTCGCACTTGCCACTACCTCACGGAGAGAAAGCGTCCCTATGCCGAACATGTACAGGCGGTGATTTCTGTCAGCCATGCCTTACTGCAAAAACACCGCGAGCATGGTTTTTTCGTCAACCTCCCTGGGGATGCGGTGCACAATGGCTACAGCGATGCGTGGCCGGAGGCCGTGCCTGCGCTGCCCTATCTCACTGCCTGCACGAGTGATGAAGCACAGGTGGCGCCGGTGTTGACCTTGGGTTATCTTGGGCGTGTGGAGCCGGGCAAGGGCATAGAGTTTTTGTTGCAGGTGATGCAAGAGTTGCGCACATACCCGCTGCGTTTATTGATCGCCGGACGAGGGGATGAAGAGTATGTCGGGCACTTGCAGGAGAAGTATGGTCATCTCAATATCAGCTTTATGGGGCAGGTCAATAAGGTCGATTTTTTCCCACAATTAGATGTCTTGACGGTGCCTTCACTGTTGTTTGAAGGCTTGGGCAACACAGCCATTGAAGCCACCGTGTGGGGTCGACCAGCCATCGTGAGCGACCAAGGGGGGCTCAAAGAATTGACCACTGAGACGCTTGGCAAAGTCTGTCGGGTGCAGGGCAGTGAAGCCATAGCCCAGTGGAAATCAGCGATCTTGCACTACCTGGATAAAAACGTTCTGCGGCATTCCTACCAAGAGGCCTTGGCCATTCGCAACAAATATCAGGTCGAATCAGTGGCCAAGGCTTATTTACGCCTACTGCCAGAATTGGTTTGAGATGTCCTTATCGCTGAGGCCGACGCTCACACATTACCGCATCATTTTGGCGGTATGGGTGGTGAGCACCTGTTGGTCTGGCGTGGTGCGCTGGTTTTTACACAGCACTGGCTTGGTGGCGGCTATCTATCTGCCCATCATGCTCATGACCTTGCTGCTGATGTACTTGTTTGTCGAGCTGGCCATCAAGACCATCAAGGCGGATGAACTTGATCGCTTGACAGTGCTGGTGTTGCTGGTGTTTTCGATTTTGTTGCTGTTTGGCATTTTCAATTTACCCAGCCCGGGTCAAGCCTTGTTTGGGGCCTATATTTTGGTGCCGTTCTTTATTGGGCTGGTATTGCCGACCGAGACTTGGCGTTTCCCCACTTACCAGATAGTTGCCCTGTGGCTGTCAGCAGTCATGGGGGTGATTTTGAACATGTATCTTGATTACCCATGGGTAGGGTATAGCTACGATGTCGGCGGGGTGAGTATTGAATCTTCCCGACAGTGGTGGTCCAACAGCACCGTGCGCTACGCAGGCCTGGCGCGTGCGTCTTTTGATGCCGCCACCCAGATCGCTGCCCTGTCAATCATTATGATGAAGAGTAAGCCCGGTGTGCTGCAACGACTGGTGATTTACGGGCTGTCCTTGGCAGCCATTTACTTCACTGACTCCAAGGGCATGATGGTGGCCGGTGCCATCAGCATGGTGATCTTTGAAGTGACTCGTTTGAACTGGTGGCTGCCCTATCGGGGCATAGTGGTCAGCAGTTTGATGTTGTGTCTGCTGATGCCGATATGGGGCTATTTTTTTGAGCCCAGACTCAATGCCATGAACACCACGGCGTCGCTTGCCTCGGTGGAGGACCGTCTGCGCGATATGTGGCCACGCGCCATTGACCTCGTGGTAGATCATGGCAATTTGCTGCTCGGCAGGGGCATAGGCGGTATCGGTACTGCCCAGTCCATCTTCGAGCCACATCAATTGAACGCGGCCGACAATGTCTTGGTATATATATTTGTGGCGGGTGGCTTCATGCTGCTGGGGCTGTTTCTGGTGTCTTGTATCAGCGTGGTGTTCATCCAGAACCCCATCATGGCTGCTTTGGTCATTCAGGTGATTGTGTATGGCAGTGTGGTTAACGTATTTGAAAACCCCATCATGGCGATTTTATTGGGGACGGTGCTTAAATACAGCCACACCCCGTTTTGGGACAGAGTGGCCAGCGCTCGGGCCCAGCATCAGCAGCAATACAAGCTGGCGGGCAAACTAGAGCCATAGCCCTTATTGGGCAGCGTCTTCGCTGTTCTCTTTTTTTTCAGGAAGAAACTTGGCCACCATTAAACCTAACTCAAATAAAAGATAAAGCGGGATTGCCAACATGAATTGCGACAGCACATCAGGAGGGGTAAATATGGCGCCCACCACAAAGGCCCCGAGAAACACATAGCTGCGCCACTCGGCAAGCTTGGCGCGTGACACCACTCCGGTCATGATGAGGGACACCACCACCACCGGGGTTTCAAAGGTGATGCCAAAGGCCACAAACATAGTGAGCACAAAGCTGAAGTATTTCTCTATGTCGGTGGCCATTTGCACCCCACTGGGGGTGAGGCTGGAGAAGAAATGAAACACCGAGGGGAAGAAAATAAAGTACGCAAACGCCATGCCCACAAAGAACAGCACCGTGCTGGACACGATGAGTGGCAAGATGAGTTTTTTTTCGTGCTGGTAGAGGCCAGGGGCCACGAAGGCCCAAATTTGATAAAGCACAACAGGCAGTGCCAATAAAAAACCAGCCATGAAAATCACCTTTAATGGCACCATGAAAGTGCCCGTGACATCGGTGGCAATCATGGTGCCACCCTGTGGCAGGTTTTGCAGCAAGGGTTTGGCCACGATGCTGTACAGCTGGCTCATGCCAGGGTAGATGGCGAGCACGATGGTGGCGATGATCACGGCCAAGGCAGCGTAGATGACGCGCTGGCGCAGTTCGACCAAGTGAGAGATAAAACTTTCTGAGACCGCGGTGTCAGTCGAAGGGGCTGAGGACATCTTATCGGGGGTCTATTCTTTCAGGTGGGGGCACAAAGGGTGGAGGCATGTTTTCAGGCTCTGAGAGCGGGTTAGGCAGATCTACTGTGGTGAAGCTTTTTTCGATTTCACGCCCTTGATTTTCTACCGTGCTGCCCACGGCATTGATGGAGCTGTGCACTTCCTGTGCAGCATCCTGCACTTGCTGACGTAATTTATTGAGCTCAGCCAGTTCCATTTCCCGGTTGATGTCGGACTTCACTTGATTGACATAGCGCTGCGCACGACCGATGAGGTGCCCCAAGGTGCGAGCTACCTTGGGCAGTTTCTCGGGGCCAAGCACAACCAAGGCGACCACCCCGATCACCATCATTTCAGTGAGTCCAATTTCAAACATGGGTGCGACCGCTCACACGCGAGTTTCTTTTTTGACTTCACCTTCAATGGTTTGGCCACTGTGCTTGATTTGTTCTGTTGCCTGACTTGCCGTCTCGTTGGCTGCCGCATCTGGGGTTTTCATCCCATCTTTGAAGTCTTTGACGGCACCGCCTAAATCCTTACCGACGTTGCGCAGTTTTTTGGTGCCAAAAATCATCACCACGATGAGCAGCACGATGAGCCAATGCCAGATTGAGAATGATCCCATTTGATTTCCTTAAAGTGTTGGTTTGTTGCGTTCACCCAGCATCGGGCCGCGCAGTTTTTCCGGGCCGCCAAGGATGTGCATGTGCACATGATACACGTCTTGTCGCCCGACTTCGCCGGTGTTAATCACGCTGCGGTAGCCGTTAGGAGAGCCGTTGGCAGCGGCGATCTCCCCGCTGACCTTGAGCATGCGCCCTAAGGCGGCTTCGTGTGCGGGGGTGGCATCTGATAGTTTGGCCAGGTGTGCTTTGGGCACCACCAAGATGTGGGTGGGCGCTTGCGGGTGGATGTCTTTGAAGGCGAACACCAGCTCGTCTTCGTATACCTTACTACTGGGGACGTGCCCTGAGATGATTTTGCAAAACAGGCATTCTTGGTGGGTGTCGCTCATGATCGGCTGGCTTTTTCTGTGTGTCCTGAGACGCCTTCGCGGCGGGCGAGTTCCTGCTCCAGGTCTGCTAGGCTGAGGCCTTGCTGCGCCAGCGCGATCATGGTGTGAAACCACAGGTCTGCTGCTTCCTTGACCATGGCTTCACGTTCATATCCCAAACTTGCCGCCTTGGCAGCCAGGCAAAACTCGGTGGCCTCTTCGCCCACTTTTTTGAGTGCGTGGTCAACCCCGCGGGCCAATACGCTGGCCACATAGGAGTCTTTGGCTTCGGCATTTTTGCGTGCTTCGATGCTGTGCATCAGCCGGTGCAGCACGTTGGGGGCTTCAAGCATAGAGCACCTTGGGGTCAATCAGCACGGGGGCATTGATTTTCCATGCACCATTTTCGTGGGTGCGGTAGAAACAATTGCAACGACCAGTGTGGCAAGCGGTGCCCCCTACCTGGGTGACTTCAAGCAAAATGACATCACCATCACAGTCGAGCTTTACCGCATGCACGGTTTGGGTGTGCCCGGACTCTTCGCCTTTGCGCCAGAGCTTTTGCCGTGAGCGGCTGTAGTACACCGCCTGTTTGGTGTTGATGGTCTCAGCCAAGGCCTCGGCATTCATCCAAGCCATCATCAACACTTCACGGGTGCGGTGGTCTTGCGCAATGGCGGGGATAAGGCCGTCGGCGTTCCAAGTGAGGCTGGCGCTTAGTTCCTGGGAGGTATTAACAGAATTCACCCGGCTATTTTAGCAACGCAAAACCAAGCCAAAGGCCTCAAAACGTCTGAAGTCCTCGGTGTTGCGGGTGAACAAAGGGGCTCCGCTTTGAATGGCGTGGGCGGCGATGAGGCAGTCGGTTTTTAAGCTGCGCTTGCGACCCGTTTGGTTAAATAACTGTGCTGCTGCGACCGCCAATGGCGGTGTGATGGGAAGTATGCCGCCACTCAGCACGGCTTTAGCAAGCATGAGTGACCTTTCATCCAAGGGGCCGGCCATAAATTCGTACCATGCCAGTGCAGAGCAGGCAAGTGGCTCGTTTTTGGAAATAGCGTGATTCAATATGCTTTCTGGGTTGGCCAGATAAATGGGCAACTCCACCAAAGCGTTGGCATCAAGATGCAGCATCTTGATGTTTTTTTACGTACTCCCAATTGGCCATCAGTTTGTCATGTCTATGCGCAGCCTCGGCCTGACGTTCTTCACGCATTTGCCGAGAAATTTCCAGCAGTTTGGGATCATGCAATGGTCTTGCCATGGCTTGCAGTCGGGCCAAACGTTCAGGTCCTGTTTCTGGCTTGTGTTGATTTTGCTGTTCGGCCAAGGCGCGCACGCCACGGCGCACAATTTCGGCCAGGGAAGCGCCTTGCTGTTGCGCCAGTTGACGCATCAGCTCGACAGTGCCCGCGTCAAGTGCGAAAGTGTGGCGGAGATTCATGGTAGACATGGCACTATTATGGTATGGTATGGTATGTTTGTCAAGCCAATTTATCAGAACGCTTGGCCAAATGCCTGGCCAGGCGATTTTTCGCTCCTTCGAGCAGCGAGTAAGCCACGGGCACCACGATGAGGGTGAGCAGGGTAGAGGTCAGCACCCCACCAATAATGGCACGCCCCATTGACCCGTCGGCACCTTCTTCACGGGCCAAGGCCAATGGAATCATGCCAAAAATCATGGCGGCGGTGGTCATCAAGATTGGGCGCAGACGTATCTGTCCGGCTTCTAATAATGCGTCCTTGATGCTCTTGCCCGCAGCCCGCTCTTGGTTGGCAAAGTCCACCAGCAATATGGCGTTTTTAGTCACCAGCCCCATGAGCATGACCACACCGATAATGGACAGAATATTCAGGGTTGAGCCGGTGAACAGCAATGCCAGCAGTACGCCGATGAGCGACAGAGGTAAGGACATCATGATGGCCACTGGCTGTAGAAAGCTCTTGAACTGCGAACCCAGAACAAAGTAAATGAACATCACCGACAAGCCCAGTGCCAGCACGGCATAAGCAAAGGAGTCACGCATGATTTGCGCCTGTCCTGCCCACTCGAAACGCAAGCCAGCGGGCAAGACCATGGTCTCGGTCATCTTGCGCACCTCATCACTCACTTCGCCCATGCTGCGGCCTTGGGCATTGGCGCTCACGGTGATTTGCCTCTGCAGGGCGAGGCGTTCCAATACCTTGGGGCTGACGCTCTCTTCAATGTTGGCCACCTGTTTGAGGGTCACGAGACGGGTGCTGCCGTCGGTGTTTTGTCCCGCAGCCAGGGGCAGTTCCAGCAGTTGGGCGATGTGTTGGCGGTCAAGTTCGGGCAGGCGCAGACGCACGTCTATGCTGTCACCCTGCGGGGTGAGCCAAGTAGACACCGCCTCGCCTGCCACCAAGGTGCGTGCCACCGTGCCCATGCTCGCCACCGACACGCCTAGGTCGGTGGCAGCTTCACGCTTGGGCCTGATCACATAGGCCGGTACAGCGGCTTTGTCGCTGGACTCCACATCCACCACCCCGTTGATCTTGCCCACGCGCGCGACGATGTCGGTGGCCACGCGTTTGACCTCTGCCTCATCTGGCCCAAGCACGGTGACATTTATCGGCTTCTCCCAGCCTACCGAACTTTGCACCCCTGCGATGCGCGCGGCAATGGCGCGTGCGGCATCTTCCACTTCGCTTTGTGTGCGTTTACGTTCTTTGCGCGGCTTGAGGGTGAGGTTGATGAAGCCAGTGTTCTTGCCATTGTTGGTGCCCACGCGTGAATAGAGTCGTGAGACTTCGGGCAAGGTCTTGAGCTCCTTTTCTAACTGTGCAATTTTGCTTTCCGTAAAGGCCAGCGAGCTGCCCACGGCGGTTTCGATTTTCATGCCAAATTCGCTGCGGTCGGTCTTGCTCTGAAATTCGGTGCCAATAACGGGCAGCATGGCAACGGCCGCGCCGAACGATGCCAGCGCGATCAACATCACCACCAAGCGGTGTGCCAAGGCCCAGCGCAACAGCGTGTCGTACCAGCGGTGCATGGCCTCTATGAGTGTTTCGAAGGCATGTAAGACATGGCGCACGCCCGGCCAGTTGAGCCACTTGCTGGGTTTGTCATTCCACACACTTGAGAGCATGGGGTCGAGGGTGAAACTAATGATGAGTGAGAGCAGCACCGCCACCACCACGGTGAGCCCGAACTGATGAAAGAACATGCCGATAATGCCACCCATGAAACCAATCGGAGCAAATACCGCGACAATAGCAAAGGTGGTGGCCAGCACCGCCAACCCGATTTCCTGCGTGGCCTCTAGCGAGGCCTCACGGTGCCCGCGCCCCATGTGCACATGGCGCACAATATTTTCACGCACCACAATGGCATCGTCGATAAGCAGACCAATGCACAGCGACAGCGCCATCAGAGTCAAAGAGTTGATGGTGAAGCCCAAGGCGTAGAGTGCGGTGAAGGTGGCGATGACCGCAATAGGCAGGGTGAGCCCGGTGATGATGGTGCTGCGCCAAGAGCGCAGAAACAGAAACACGATCAATACGGTGAGCAATGCCCCCTCGATAATGGTTTTGATTACCCCATCGACAGAGCGCTTGACGTATTTGGCTTGGTCTGAAAGCACCTCCATCTTCACATTGGCGGGCATCACTTTACGCAGCTCGTCTACCGCCTTGACCACCCCCGTGCCTACCTCCACCGTGTTGGCACCGCGTACCTTCAAGATGTCGATGCTGATGGCCTGTTCGCCATTGATGCGGGCATAACTGCTGCGTTCAGCCGTGCCCTCACGTACAGTGGCGACTTGTCCTAGCTTGACCACCGCCACCTGATTGCTGCCTGCGATCGGGCGCCGCGCCACCACCAGTTGTTCGAAATCTTTGACTGACTGATAGCGGGCCTGTACCCGCACATTGCGCTCTTCTACCCCACGGCTCATCTGCCCGGCTGGGATGTCCACATTGTCTTGCTTGAGGGCGGCGCTTAGTTGTTCCAGCCCAATGCCATAGGCTTTTAATTTGCTGATATCAATGTCAATTTGTACCTCACGCTTGGCTTGTCCACTCACCGTGATGGTGCCCACCTGCCTGACGTTTTCCAGGCGCTTGACCACCACTTCTTCGGTGAGCCGAGTGAGCTCTGCCAGAGGCATATTGGGCGCAGAGAGGCCAATAGACACCGTGGCCTGATCACCATCTGCGAGGGCCTTGGAGATGTAGGGTTCTTTGGCATCGCGTGGGAAGTTTTGTCGGATTTGCGAGAGCTTGTCGCGTATGTCTTGCACGGCTCTATCGATCGAGGTGTCTACATCAAACTCGATGATGATGAGGGCACTGCCTTCGCGTGAGCGGCCACGCAAGGTCTTTACCCCCGAGATAGGATTGAGCGCATTTTCCATGGGCTTGGTGAGGTCGTTTTCCACCGCCTCGGGTGACGCTCCCGGGTAAGCCACATAGACCACCGCAAACGGCAAATTCACCTCCGGCATGATGTCTACCGGAAGTTGCCGATAAGACACCAAGCCCATTACTGTCAGGGCCAACATCACCATGGTGCAAAACACCGGGTTGTTAATGGCCGTGCGCGTCATCCACATAATGCCTCATTTGTTGAACACTCAGCGGGCATTGTAAGAGCAATGCGCGAGGCAGCTTCAGATGGCGTTAGGCATGGTTAGGGTGAGAATGGTGCCGCCTGTGGCGGCGTTGGAAATCGCCACTTCGCCGCCGATGGCCGCCGCACGTTTTTGTATATTGCCTATGCCGCGACCTAGGCTAAGCGCAGTGAATGGTGCAGACTGACGCGCGTCAGCAGCAAGGGGCTTACCCCCATCTTCACTGACCCCTCGGCCATTGTCTTGCACCCGAATCTCGGTGCTGGAAGCAAACTCTATCACGGTCAGCGTGACCTGCGTGGCCTTGGCATGTTTGACCACATTGGTGAAGGCTTCAGCAATGATGCGCTGCAGGTGGAACACCATTTCCCTCGACAGCAGGGCATTGGAATGCAAAAGCGTGAAATCCCAGACGCTGCTGATCCCGGCAATTTTCATGCGTGGCTCCAAGCGGTAGCGCAAGGAAGCCAATACCGTGCGCAGGTCAACGGGCTCTGGCGAGAGCGAGTCTATGGCGATGCGAAAATCCACAATGGCCTCCTGCACCATAGCCTCCAGAGTTTTGATGTCAATGTCCCGGCTTTTTACCGCCCCAGACAGTCCCACCAAACTGCCGCCCAAGCTGTCGTGAATGTCGCGCATGATGCGCTGACGCTCCTCCAAGGTAGCGATCTCAGTGGCCTGACGGGCACGCTCACGGTATTGCCCCTCCAGTTGTACCGTCTTTTCAGCCACCTTGTCTTCTAGGCCTTGATACAGGTCTTGCAACTCGTCCGCCATTTTGTTAAACCCACTGGCCAGCGTGCCGAGTTCATCTTGTCGCATTTCTGTCACCCGTGCGGAGAAATCTCCCTGCGCCAGTTTGTGTGAAATGATGGCCAGATCCTCGACAGGCTTGGCCATTTGTCTGGCCATACTGCGGCCCAGATACCATGCCAAGGCCACGCCAATGACCAATACCACCACCGACAGCAATAAGGATTGCGCGATAGGCCACAAGACCGTGGCAAGAGGCTGCTGCACCAACACCATGCCCCCCAGCGGGGTCATTTTGCGCCAACTGATCCACTGCCAGCCATCTCGGGTGTGGTGTATGCCGGCATCTTCTTCGTTGCTTGATGCCCACGCCGATTGGATAAACACATCGCTACGGAATTGATCTTCGGCAAACGCTTTCAAACGGTCAGAAGTGGATAAAAGCTGTGAGCCTTGCGCTTGATTGGTGAGCACAAAATAAGTTGCCAGCAGGCTAAGCCGCTTGATATTGTCGGCCAAACTTTCGTTGACCTTGTCCAGATTGACTTTGGCAATCAAATATTGAGCACTGTTGCCGCGACTGCGTATTGCCTGAAACACGTAAGGGTTGTATTTGCGGGTGTCGAACAGCACTTGCGAGTGCAATAAGTCACTGTCCTTGCCTGTCTCGGGTATCATCAGAGTCTTGATTGCCTGCAAGTCCTTGGGCTCAACCCGAATAAACGTGCGTCCAATGGCAGGGCGCAGCGCCCCCCCTTCGGCTATCCACACTGCCTCGGTCATGGGGTAGTGGTGCAAGTCCTCGCGCACCTCATCTTCAAAATTGATCTTGCTCAGCGCTTGCGACTGGGATTTGGCGAGGGTACTGTCTACCGCTACCAACAGATCATTCACCCGATTGAGTTGCCCGACAATTTGCAACTCCACCAGATGCGTAGCCCCCGTGCCTATGCTTTGGGTTTTGGCAATTTGCTCGCGCACCAATAAAAAAGTCTGCCCAAAAGTGGCCAAAAACAACAAGCCCACGGTCAGGATCACCACATAAAAGGTGTAGCGTCGCTCAAGCTTGAGGTCAAGCCAAAACGAAAGCGCCTTGATAATTCCGGGAGATTGCACCCCCGCGATTTTATTTCACTACCCGTATGCCGGGCACCTTTCGGGTGTCCAAGACCCAGCCGTGCTTTTTGGTGGTAGTTTCATTCACCGCGATGTCGTAACTGTTGGGGCCCAAGACTTTAAGTTCACTTGGTTTGCTGCCTTTGATCAGTATTTGTTGAGTGTAGCCAAGTGAGATATCGTCTTTATTGCTGACATTGCCAACGCGGTGCAGTAATGCGCCTTTGTCTGCCATGTCTCGATAGTTGATGATGGAGGGTATCGTCAAGCTGGCGGATAGATGCGCAAAATGTTGCTGATTGAGGTTAAGGCCATTATCGTTAAAAAAAACCGCCGCATGTGCATTAATTTCTCTTAGTTTTTGACTTAAAGCGGCAATCGGCTCAATAGGGGAAATGGCCACAAAAAAAAGTTTTATTTTCTTTTGTGGTTCGTGGATGGTTGCGTTGTGACTTTTTTCAAACTCCATATATTCCTGCCGACGACTGTCTCGGATAGCTTCTGTGTGGATGAGCGCTATGTTTGAAATTGGTTTGGTATCGAATAATGATTGAATCAAGGCCACATTCGCAGGCACTAGATTTTCATATTCGGTGTAGCCGGTGATATTGGCTTTGGCGACGCCTGGCTGATCGATGAGTTTATTGGTGACAGGGTCACTGGGGATGCCAAAGACTATGGGCGTGGTTTTTGTGGCCAACACCGCCTCTTCACCGGCCCAAGCCGAAGTCACATAGATTAAGTCAGGCTTATAGTTGGCAAGAATATTTTGGTACAGATTCGGCAACTTTGCCCTGTCGCCTTCGAATGAGAAGGACTTGAAATCGAGGACATGCGTGAGGTCAAGGCGTGCGCTCGAGGCGCGCAGGCGCTTTTCAATATCAGGGATTCCCGCGGCGGGCAGTTTGGCCACGGCGACAATGGCAATTTTTTTTGTGGCCTGCGCAAAAAGCGTGGGTGCAAACCCAATCCAGAAAAACACTACAACAAAAGCAAGCTGTTTGACATACCTCATTCTAGGTATTGTAATTGCAATAAAACTAAATTAACATCCAAGTTCAATATATTCTAGGAGACCGTAATGACCCCATGTACCCTACTTGCGATAGGCCCCAAGTTGCACATGACAGAAGAGCTGGACTTTATTAAGGGAGGCTTCGAACAGTTTATTGCCACCCCAGAAGGCAATCCGACCAATGGCAATCCGAATCATCGTATTTTGCTCATGCCATTAAACACGGACTTGAATAATTTTGCCGACCCTCTTCGCGGCGAAGAAGAAAATGGGGGCGGGGCAGGGGGAGATGATGGCAAGCGAGGCAAAGTTGGGCGCGTCTCTGCTTCTGGTACCAGCTACTCTGTGTTTGTCAGCACACCGCAACGCTTTGATTATCGTGAAAATTATGAAGCCAAGTTTCCTCCTTTGTTGCGCGCAGATATTTGCCTGCACTTTGACGACATCAATCAGGCAAGACAATGGGTCAGTGTCGAAGACGGTTTGGGCAGTCTCATAGCGAGGGCTTATGAATATGTGCTCATTATCGCTGACTCAAACCCCATATTCCCTTTAAAACTCCGCAAAGCGATGTAAAGCATCACTTAGAGCTGCTGTCGAAGATAGCTAGTAGTGGTAGAGGTGTGCCCGTAGACGAAACAATGTGCGACACATGAAGTGTGCGGGCAAATTATTCAACATCAAGCACGCTTTTAGTGGCATACACAGGCACTATGTTTTCTAAAATCCCCAATTCTCTGATGGCAGCTCTAGAAAAGATTTTCGTTGGCAAGATTAAGACCGATGGCATCAGTAAGACCACCAATGATCCATCAAAGTTTGAGATGTTAAAAATTGGCCACGACATCACTAAGACCACCAGTAAGCCGCCAAAAACAGACCTTGATGATACAGAACCCGAGACCAGGCATTACGCCAGGTACCTACTGACAGACGAGTTGCATCTTGCCAAAGGGGTTGCGGTGCTGACTTATGTCGCGCCGGTGATAGCGGACGGGTCGACAACTCATAAGGTATATTTTCCTGCTGGACAAACCCACGGAGGGACGGGCTTTTTGATAGGGGAATCACATATGATGACCGTTCAACATGTTGGGCGGGGCTATCAGGTCAAAGATGGTAGTGGCAACCCAGTGTGGTTGCCCTTGCACGCCACTTATGGGTTTTGTTTTAATGCCAACAGCAGCTACGTGGAGCACACACAATCGACCACGAAGGGCAGTATTCGATCTGATAATTTCGGAGTAGACTTCAATGTGCTTTCTCCGAACTTTGACTATGAAATTTTTGCTTGCAAAAAACCATCAAAGAAGCTATTTTCCGGGTATACAAAATTCAAATCAGCCACGCACACGCTTCCCGACGGGGGGCTAAAGTGCAGTATTGTGGGCTGCCCAAAATTTAACCGCTCGACAGAGCCCTATTTACCCAAAACACTTTATAAGAGCATTTACGACAACATCGAGCAGAGATTTTTAATGATTTCCGAAAATCTTACTTATGTGGTGCATCAAGATGCTAAGTTTTTGTACGTGATTTCCGACACTGAGGCAGGAGATTCGGGGGCACCTGTTTTTGATACGGACGGCAATATTATTGGTCTGTACCATGGTCTGTACTATGGGCATAAAGTTAGAGTCACTAATACATTTCCACCGGAGTTTCGAGAAAGTCTGGAGTGGGAGACCAATATTGCGGTGCGAATAGAAAAAATATTCAAAGATATTTATGAACGAGACAATGATTTTTTTGAGGGCTTAGGGCTGTATCTTGATGATATTCCTTTAGACAAAAATCATCCCGCATTGCGCTGAATTGCGTTGAAGCGCATCAAGCTCATCTAAAATTGCGGCATGCAACTTCACCAAAAATCTGCCCTGATCACCGGCGCCGCCAGCGGCATAGGCCGTGCCATTGCCACTATCTTCGCACGTGAAGGCGCACGTGTGGTGATTGCTGATTTGTCTTTGAGCGCGGCGCAGACTGTGGCCGCCGAGCTTAAGGCCACTTACCCGCAGTGTGACGCCTTGGCCTTGGCCATGGACGTGAGCAGCGAAGAGGCAGTCAACGCCGGGATGGCCGAGATGGTGAAGGTATTTGGTGGTGTGGATATTCTGGTATCAAATGCCGGGGTGCAGATAGTCCATCCAGTCGAAGACTTTCCTTTTAGCGAGTGGAAACGTATGTTGGCCATTCATCTGGATGGGGCTTTCCTCACCACCAAGGCGTGCCTGCCGCACATGTACGCAAGTGGACGCGGCGGGGCGGTGATTTACATGGGCTCGGTGCATTCGCACATCGCGTCCGTGTTGAAAGCTCCGTATGTGACGGCCAAGCATGGGCTGATGGGGCTGTCAAAGGCC
>JBDKJU010000292.1:0-4440 GCA_039796435.1 Pseudomonadota bacterium
CCTCCACCGACTTATCCAAATACAAGGGCAAGTTAATCATGTGGCATGGCATGGCCGACCCGATTTTCTCTGCCAATGACACCATGCGCTACTTCAAGCTGCTCACCGCCGCCCAAGGTGAACAAAAAACTCAAGACATGGCACGTCTGTATTTAATGCCTGGCGTGAATCATTGCCGTGGGGGCGAAGGCTTGGATAAGTTTGAATTATTTCAGCCCTTGGTTGACTGGGTGGAAAAAGGAGTTGCCCCAGGCGCAGTGGTATTGGAAAATCGCAAAGGTGGCCCATTCCCTGGCATGTCCCGCCCTGCCTGTGCCTACCCCAAACAAGCCCATTACCTAGGCACGGGTGACAGCAATAATGCCAACCACTTTATTTGCAAGTAAGCCTTACCGAGTCTGCAATTAACTGCGGTCCTCGGTAAATCAAGCCGGTGTAAATCTGTACCAGACTCGCCCCCAGGGCGAGTTTTTCTTTTGCATGTGCGGCCTCAGTAATGCCACCCACCCCAATCACGGGCACACGCCCATCGGCAATACGCACCACTTTTGCCAACACCTCATTGGCCAGTTGACGCAGTGGCGCCCCACTTAATCCTCCTGATTCCGCTGCATGCGCATGCCCAGACACTGCCGCACGTGACAGAGTAGTATTGCCTGAAATAATGGCATCAACTTTTAGTTCACACAGTAAGTTCACCGTCGACTGTAAATTAACCTCATCTAGATCGGGAGCGATTTTGACCGCCATGGGCAAGCGTCGCCCGTGGCGTTGGCTTAGTTCTTCTTGTGCTTGCTTTAATGGCGTAATAAGTGCACGCAGGGCCTCCTCCGCCTGTAAGTCACGCAGTCCCACGGTATTGGGTGAGGAGATATTGATCGTGACATAGCTTGATTTGTGGGTGCGTTCATAAGCAGCACGCAGGCCCTGCAGATAATCATTCACCGCCAGAACGTTTGCTGTGTCTTTATTTTTGCCAATATTGACTCCAATGATGCCACTCCATTTGGTGTTTTGCAGGTTGTGGCAATAGCGGTCCAGACCTTCGTTATTAAACCCCAAACGATTGATTAAAGCCTCGTGCTCGGTCAAGCGAAACATGCGTGGTTTGGGGTTACCCGACTGAGGCTTGGGGGTCACCGTGCCGACCTCGATAAACCCAAAACCGAAGCTGGCCAAGGCATCAACGTAGGCTGCGTTTTTATCAAGACCGGCGGCCAGTCCAATGGGATTGGGAAAATTCAAGCCCATGACCTGCACTGTTTTTTCAGGCAATTGCTGGCAGGCAAAAGGGTTTAAACCCAAGCGATGGGCGCGAGTAAACGCTGCGAAGCTAAGTTCATGAGCTTTTTCAGCATCCAGTGAAAACAGAGCGGGGCGTATGAGTGAATAGAGCATCGGTTATAGTTCGGTCATGCGATTGTTAACGATAATTATTTTAGGACTAAGCTTAAGCATCTCATCAGGTAATGCAGAAGCGGCTAAGAAAAAGAAAAAAAACGCCCCAGCAAGCAGTACGGGCTTTGAGCACCGTGCCGAGGTGCAAAGTTTCATCAAGGAAATGGCTGCTCTGGGACTAAACAGCAGAGAATTAAACCAACGCTTTGCCCAACATCGCCCCAATACTGAGGTGATACGCTTGATGGATGCACCAGTGTTACGGCCCGCGAAATGGTATGAGTATTACCCACGCTTTTTGCAAGCGGATCGCATCAATGCAGGGCACAACTATCTCAAAAATCATCAGTCTATTTTCAAACGCGCGCAAGAAGTATATAAAGTCTCTCCTTCGCTCATTGCTGCGATTATTGGAGTAGAAACTTTTTATGGTCGGGTCACCGGCAGCAATGAGGTATTCAATGCGCTCGCTACCTTGTGTTTTGATTATCCTCGTCGCAGCCAGTATTTTTGCTCTGAACTCAAGGAATATTTACTCCACACCCAAGCTGATGGCGCAATTTACAAAAAAGCAAAAGGCTCGTTTGCTGGCGCCATGGGCTTGCCGCAATTTATGCCCAGCAGTATCAAAAATTTTGCGGTAGATTTCGACGCCGATGGACACGTGGATTTATGGAACAGCCATGCCGACATTATTGCCAGCGTGGCCAATTATTTTGCTGGTCATGGCTGGGAAGAAAATGGCATAGTGATGTTGCCCGTGCAAGTGCACCACCCTGATACTCTGAAGCTCATTCAAAATCAGATGAGCGAGCGGCAGGCTGTGTCAAAGTGGCTTGAGGCTGGGGTTAGCGGCGAAGGTCTAGACAAAATACCCGCACTCGAAAGTGCGGGCCTGATCGTTCTTGAAGACCCACCTGGTGAATCTGAAGCAGTGAATCACAAATACTATTTGGCATTTAATAATTTTTATGTCATCACGCGCTACAACCGCAGCCGCTTGTATGCTTCGGCAGTGTGGTCCCTGGCTCTTGAGCTCAGTAAATAAAGCTTTTAGTTGGCCCCGCGAGTGAGTTCCGGGTCGATAGTTCCGCTGCCAATCACCAAGCCCTCTGCGCTAAAGTCGACACTGAAAATCATGCTGCGGTTCTGTGCTTGGTCACGATATTTCCATTGCCACACATCACTGGGGCTGTTGCCGTAGCGGGTGATTTTGCCTGGCTTGCCAAGCTGACGCCGCACATCTTCCTTGTTCATGCCCTTCTGCACACGCGCAAAATTATCGGCGCTTAATGTATTACGCATCTCTTTTACCTGACCATCTATCATGGTGATGCGTAAAGTGGTTTCGCCTTCGGGGCCACGTGGATAGTCCCACAGCTCGCGCCCGCTTTCACGCCAAATGGTTTCGGGTTCGCCCATTTTCATGCGCACATCGGCTGCTGAACTGTTCAAAGGAATTTCACCGCGTTGTGCCGCATCGCAGGAAACGAGCACGAGGGCCACTAAAGTACAGAGTAAAGTCTTCATCGTTCACCTAAAATTCGTTTATGAATCCATTGTTTGAAATACCCGATCCGCGCGTGTACACGAATGCAGAAAGCGCGAATATTTTTAACCAGCTGGCACATGAGAGTTTACACACTGACAGCTCTGTCATGCAGGAGAAGGCAGAAAACGCCTTAAAAATCGAATGTGTGCGGGCGCTGCACAACAACGATGTGGTGCTACTCAAACAAGCTCTCTCACATCCACCCAGCTTCGCCATACAGCGTGCCTTAGTGCGTGCCTTAAGCGCTGCGCTTGACGCTGCAGGACGTGAATTGGCAGATGAAGGGCTCTCCTGCCACGTGTTTGCTATCCCCCTCATGGTGGTATGTGCCGCACCTTCTGCCATGCGTATTGCAGGGGAAGTGCCAGATATTGCTGAGCTTATCAGCATCATGCGTGACAAGGGGGCTCTGCGGGGCAATCAAAGCCTGTCTCTGTCGCCTGCCTTGGTCAACACTCGGGTGTTTGATTTAGAAATTTTGCCGGCGCTGCTGTCTCTTTGGCAGCTGCCGATGGGCCACCTGCCAGAGCTTGGTGGTGCAGACATGGAGTGCATGGGGGCGCAAGAGTCCGTGCATTTGCGCTTCCTCATCGGTACCGCTTACGCCAGCAAAACTGCTGATTTGCTGACCGCGCTCGACACCGTGCCTTGGGGCATGCCATTTACACAAGCGCTAGGCAAACAGCTGTCTCAAAACGGGGCCACTGTCCTGCCATTGCCCAATGCCCCTATGTCACCACTGGCGGCGTTGTCTGGTGGCCTGGCTGCGCAAAGAGCGGTGAGCCTGAATCTGTTTGTCAGCAATGCCGTGCGCAATGCGCGTGCCTCAGTCGGAGAGCCACAGGCAGTGATCAGTGCGCACCGAGTTCCTGGCGGGGGAGAAATTCGTCTGTCATTGTCCAACCCTCTCGACGAGAAAGGGGCTCAAGGATGGGCAGCGCCTTTATATGCCATGGATAGGGCACATGATGTGGTGCGCTTGATCACCGAATTGCTGGGTGCTTGCCAAGTACATGATGTGCAGGTATTGGGGGATATTTTTCCTGACCGCACCCCTGACACTGGTCTGCCCTTGTACATGAAGGCCAGTGCGCTGGCAGAGCTCATGCAGTACAAACTACACTGAGCACACTACACTATGGCGCAAACTGATGATTGTGCCTAAGTGCCTAAGCGGCCGAGCCACATAGCAACACAGCCACTCACAGTTGTTCGACTATTTTCCAGCCCATTTCGGCAAATCCTCTGGCACGTGCGCCAGCCATCTTGGCCTGTTCGCTTGAGGCGGTACCTTCTACCACCCGTTTGGCGATGCCTTGCAGTATGCCGCACATCCTAAACAAGTTATAAGCACAATAAAAATCCCAATGCTTGATGTCACTGCGGCCTGTGCGCTCACAGTATTGCGCTATGTATTGCGCCAGGGTGGGAATGCCAAGGCTTGCATGATCCAGTCCGGCGATGCCACGAAATTGCCCAGGCGCCACCAT
>JBDKJU010000293.1:0-4740 GCA_039796435.1 Pseudomonadota bacterium
TGCGTCTTTCAAGCCCTTACCAGCGCGAAACTTTGGTAATTTTGCAGCCTTGATTTTGATGGCTGCGCCGGTACGAGGATTACGGCCAGTGCGTGCTGTGCGCTTGCCCACGTAAAAACTACCAAAACCCACCAAGGTCACCACTTCACCTTTTTTCAAGGCTTTGGTGACAGACTTGACCAAAGAGTCAAGAGCACGGGTAGCAGCAGCTTTAGACACGTCAGCGTCTTTGGCTATGTTTTCAATTAGTTCAGCTTTATTCATACTTCCCCTAATATAGTTGGGACAAAAAAACCGAGCATACTAATGCTCGCTCAAAGAAATAAAAAAAAGATAGTAAACATTTTACTGAGCACACATAAAACACACGTAAAACGCTACCGCAAAGAGAATTCTACACCATTGACAAACGCTTGTACGCGCTCGCTAAGATAATGATCAGTGCCTAACCACTTGTCGTGCTGACTTGCGCGATGAGGACACTATTTGTGCCTTTTCTACAACAGTGCCGGCAGATTTTGCGGATTTTTTACTGCCTGCTTTGGGCGGGTGTGCCAAGGCCTTTTGCAGCACCTGATCGATCCAACGCACAGCTTCTATTTCAACTTTGTTTTTAATATCATCAGCAATATCTGCGAGATCCTTGACGTTATCTTCTGGGATAAGCACCAGCTTGACGCCTCCTCGATGCGCGGCCAGCAGTTTCTCTTTCAAGCCACCAATCGCCAACACTTCTCCTCTCAGGGTGATTTCACCGGTCATGGCCACGTCGTGACGCACGGGAATATCCGTCAGTGCAGAAACAAGAGCGGTACACACCGCAATGCCGGCACTTGGCCCATCCTTGGGTGTGGCGCCCTCTGGAAAGTGAATATGCAAATCTGTCTTCTCGTAAAAGTTTGGCGCAATACCCAAACGCTCGGCCCGTTTGCGCACTACCGATAAGGCTGCCTGAACCGACTCTTGCATGACTTCACCGAGTTTGCCGGTGTGGCGTATGCCGCCTTTGCCCGGAAGAGCCACGACTTCCACACTGAGCAAGTCACCGCCCACTTCTGTCCATGCCAAACCATTGACCTGGCCTACCTGATTTTCTTTTTTTGTTTCGCCGTACTCATAACGCTGCACGCCCAAATACTCAGACAAGTTGCTGGCATTCACAACGACGGTCTTGGTCTTTTTCTTGTTGGAAATCAGCACAGCCTTCACCACTTTGCGGCAGATTTTTGATATCTCGCGTTCTAAGCCGCGCACCCCGGCCTCACGGGTGTAGTGCCGCAAAATGGCGCGCACTGCTTCTTCGGTGATTTTGATTTCACTGTCATGCAAGCCATTATTTTTAATTTGCTTCGGCACCAAATGTTCCAAAGCAATATTGGTCTTTTCATCTTCCGTGTAGCCTGAGAGGCGTATCACTTCCATGCGGTCTAGCAAGGGCGCCGGGATGTTCAAGGTATTGGCCGTGGCCACAAACATGACATCAGACAAGTCAAAGTCCACTTCCATGTAGTGGTCGGAGAAGGTGCTGTTCTGCTCAGGGTCTAGAACCTCGAGCAGGGCCGAAGCAGGATCACCGCGCATGTCATGACCAATTTTGTCTACTTCATCAAGTAGGAACAGCGGGTTACGCACGCCCACCTTGGTCAGCGAAGACAGTATTTTCCCGGGCAATGAACCTATGTAGGTGCGGCGATGGCCGCGTATCTCGGCCTCATCGCGTACCCCGCCTAAAGACATACGGGCAAATTCACGATTGACCGACTTGGCGATCGATTGGCCAAGCGAGGTTTTACCAACTCCAGGCGGCCCCACCAAACACAAAATAGGGGCTTTGAGTTTGTCAACCCGCTGCTGCACCGCCAAGTATTCCATGATGCGTTCTTTTACTTTAGACAGGCCATAATGCTCGGCATCGAGAATTTTTTCCGACTTGGGCAAGTCTTTCATCACCTTTGATTTTTTGGTCCAAGGCAAATTTACTAAGGCATCAAGATAGTTACGCGACACCGTGGCTTCTGCCGACATGGGCGACATCATTTTGAGTTTTTTGAGTTCGCTCTCTGCCTTTTTATTGGCCTCTTTGCTCATGCCCGCTTCTTTAATGCGCTTCTCCAAGGCGTCGAGATCAATCTGAGTGTCAGCTTCACCCAACTCTTTTTGTATGGCCTTGACCTGCTCATTGAGGTAATAATCGCGGTGCGATTTTTCCATTTGGCGCTTGACACGGCCACGAATACGCTTCTCGGCCTGCATCACATCAATCTCACCTTCGAGAATGACCAAGAGCTTGTCGAGTCGGGCTGCCCCGCTCTGCGTCTCCAAAATATCCTGTCTCTGTTCCAGCTTGATGGGTAAATGGGTGGCCAGATTATCGGCCAAACGACTGTAGTCCTCCATCGCCATCAATGAGCCATGCACTTCGGGCGAGATTTTTTTGTTCAGCTTGACATACTGGTCGAGCTGGGTGAGCAAGGTGCGGCGTATGGCCTCTATTTCATCATTGCTGTCATTGACGCTGTCTATCAGTTCGCAACTGACATTTAAGGATTCTTCCGTGTCAATCAAATCCAATATTTTGCAGCGTGATACACCTTCGACCAAGACTTTCACTGTGCCATCAGGAAGTTTGAGCATTTGCAGAATCTGGGCGACGCAGGCGATGTCGTACAGGTCTTCGCGACTAGGCTCATCTTTGCTGGAGGCTTTTTGCGTCACCAAGACAATTTTTTTCTGCCCCTCCATGGCCAACTCTAAGGCCCGAATTGATTTGGGGCGTCCCACAAACAAAGGCGCCACCAGATGCGGAAAAATCACCACATCTCTGAGTGGCAACAGGGGATAGATGTCTTGCCCATTGCTTGCTTGGGCGCTCAAAATGTCGTTTACGGCTTGTGGATCAAGTTCACTCATATTGTGTTCTCAAGGCTGCCCATCAGGCAACCTGTTGTTGCATTGCGTCGTTGATAGCGGGCTTAAATACCAGCTTAGGTTGTTTTTGTTCGGTGACGGTGGGCTGATTGACCACCACTTTAGCGAGCCCCTCTAAACTGGGCAGGTCATACATGGTTTGCAGCAGGATGTTTTCCATGATGGCACGCAAGCCGCGCGCGCCGGTTTTGCGTTTGATGGCTTTTTGCGCAATGGCATGCAGGGCATCTTCGGCCACTTCCAGCCCCACATTTTCCATACTAAAAATCTTCTGAAACTGCTTGATCACCGCATTTTTGGGTTCCACCAAAATTTTGATCAACGCCTCTTCATCCAGCTCATTCAGTACCGCCACCACTGGCATACGTCCTACCAGCTCTGGAATCAAGCCATATTTGACCAAATCATCCGCTTCGAGGTTAGCAAATAAATCCGCTGCTTTGCCGATGTTGTTTTTATTGACCACTTTAGCGCCAAAACCCATGCCAGCATCGGTGCTGCGCTCTTGTATTAGTTTTTCTAGGCCGTCAAAAGCGCCGCCACAAATGAACAAGATGTTGGCCGTGTTGACCTGCAACATGTCCTGATTGGGGTGTTTGCGCCCGCCTTGTGGTGGCACCGAGGCAATCGTGCCTTCAATGAGTTTGAGCAAAGCCTGCTGCACCCCCTCGCCCGACACATCACGGGTGATAGAACGGTTTTCAGAGCGACGCGAAATTTTGTCGAGCTCATCAATATAGACAATGCCGCGCTCGGCCTTGGCCACATCATAAGCGCAAGTTTGCAGTAGTTTGGAAATAATATTTTCTACGTCTTCGCCCACATAACCTGCTTCGGTCAAGGTGGTGGCATCAGCCATCACGAACGGCACGTCAAGCAGGCGCGCCAAGGTCGAGGCAAGCAAGGTCTTGCCAGAGCCGGTGGGGCCTACCAACAAAATGTTGCTCTTGGTGAGCTCGATGCCGTCTAGTTTTGCAGAATCAAAATTATGGGTAATGCGCTTGTAGTGGTTGTACACCGCCACGGCCAGAATTTTTTTCGCCTCTTCCTGCCCGATCACATACTGATCAAGATGTGCGCGTATGGCATGCGGCGTGGGCAAGTCTTTTTTGTAGGCAGCAAACACACTCTCTGAACTGGTGGCATCACTTTGCGCCTGCTTGTTTTTGGCTGCCAGCTCTTCGGAGATGATGTTGTTACACATGTCAATGCATTCATCACAGATGAACACAGAAGGTCCAGCGATGAGTTTGCGCACTTCATGCTGACTCTTATTGCAAAAGCTGCAATAGAGCATTTTTTCTGGAGACTTGGCCATTGGTCTAAGAGAGATTGGAGCAGACTGTATTATGCGACAGTCTGCACAGGGGCAGGCGTAATATTAAAAATTTATGCCGTGGCAGGCCGCTTGCTCAAAATCTGGTCTACCAGACCATAGTTGAGTGCCTCATCAGCGGTGAGAAAATTATCGCGGTCTGAATCACGTGTGACCTCTTCCACCGTTTTGCCGGTGAATTCCGAGAGGTGTTTGTTGAGGCGCTCTTTGAGGCGTAGCACAAAACGAGCGTGAATTTCAATATCTGAGGCTTGCCCAGAAAAACCGCCCGACGGCTGATGAATCATCACGGTCGAGTTAGGCAAAGCAAAGCGTTTGCCCTTGGTACCGGCGGCCAGCAAAAATGCCCCCATGGAAGCGGCCATGCCCACGCACAAAGTGCTGACATCACTTTTGATGAATTGCATGGTGTCGAAAATAGCCATGCCCGCGCTCACCGATCCACCGGGTGAATTGATGTAAAAGTGGATGTCTTT
>JBDKJU010000294.1:0-6526 GCA_039796435.1 Pseudomonadota bacterium
TTTTGATCGACCGCCATTTTGAGGCGGACAAACTCAATGGCCTCATCGGCAATGGCGTTGCGCTTGATCACGCTCTTGACAGCTTCGCGTGGATTGGCAATGGTGTCAGCCACGCCGCGCAGGGTGGCGCGGACAAAGCCCGCCACCGCTTTGGGGTTGTCCTGAGCAAACTTGGGGTTGACCATCAGGGCATTGCCGTACAGTGCCAAGCCATAGTCGCTCATCAACATGACCACGATCTCGTCTTGTGGCACCCCGCGACCACGCAGGTTCATGTAAGAACTGAATGAAAAGCCGGTGATGGCCTGCACCTTGCCTTCGGCCAACATGGGCTCACGCACGGGGAAGCCAACATTTTCAATCTTCACTTTGCTGGCATCGATTTTTTGTTCTTTGACAAAAATGGGCCATTGGGCATAGGCACCATCCGGGGCGGGTGCGCCAAGAACCTTACCTTCAAGGTCTTTAGGTTTTTGCACGCCGTATTTTTTCATTGACACAATGGCGAAGGGGGGGGCGTTGTAAATCATGGCCACGGCCTTGACTTGTGCGTTTTCCTTTTTGTCGCGGAATTTGATCAGGGAGTTGATATCGCCGAAGCTCATCTGGTAGGTGCCAGAGGCCACCCGGTTAATGGCTTCGACCGAGCCATTGCCCGAATCAATGGTGACATCAAGACCTTCGGCTTTGTAGTAGCCTTTGTCCAGTGCCACAAAGTAGGGGGCAGAGGGGCCTTCAAATTTCCAGTCCAGGGCAAATTTGATGGGGGTTTGGGCCGAGGCGGCAAAGGCCGAGCTCAACAGCACGAGGCTGAGTAATTTGTTGCGTAGCATGTCATCTCCTAACGAAGCAATTATTGTAGCGGCGTATGTCTTCGATTTCCCTCCAACCATCCAAAACCGTCGTAGGCAAACACCCCGATCAAAAAACGCGCCCAATTATAGGCTGCCCAGTGTCTGAGGCGGGTGAGCAGACTGCGACTTTGCCAGTCAACAAGGGTGACTTGCTTGGCGCCACTCATTATCAGAGATTCGATTCTGGTTTTCAGCTCGTCCACAAAAGCCATGTCTCTGACGCAGAGGTTGGCCTCACGCGCCATGAGCAGACTCAAGGGATCAATATTGGAGGAGCCGACCGTGGCCCATAGCCCATCGACAACGGCGACCTTGGCGTGCAAGAAACTGGCATGGTATTCATATACCTCTATGCCAGTTTCCAGCAATTGTCCATACAAGGCCTTGGTGGCGTGCGTGAGCAGGCGGTACTCAATTTTTTCTTGCAAGAGCAGGCGCACGCGCACCCCGCTTAGGGCTGCCTGCATCAACAGACGGCGCATGCGCAGGCCTGGAAAAAAATAGGCCGTGGCAATCAGCACTTCTTGGCGTGCCCCGGAAATAGCAGACTGATAAGCGTTTTCGATGCTGCGCCGATTGCGCAGATTGTCGCGCAGTACCAGTTGCGCAATTTGATTGCCCGTGGCGGGGTAGGTGCTGAGCAGGCGGGCAGCCGGACCGAGTTGTGGGTTGCTCACGCGGAGGACTTGCCACAGCCTTTGTGCCGTGATGGCAAAGTCAGCCAACACCGGACCGCGTACTTCAACCGCAAAATCGACCCGTGGGGGTTTAAGCACGGGGGAGTTCATATCGTCAATGATATTGATGCCTCCGACAAAGCCGACCGTGGCATCTACCAGCACCAGCTTGCGGTGCAGACGGCGCAGTTGCGTGCGACGAAAATACCCCACGGGGTTGCTGGGACGATAATGCACCAGCTGCACTCCCGCATCCAGCATTTGTCTTGGCAGTTGTTTGCCAAAATAATGTCTGGTGCCAAAGGCATCGACGATCACGTACACAGACACCCCACGTTGGGCTGCGTCCATAAGTGCTTTTGCTACGGCGCGTCCTGACCCATCAGCAGCACAAATGTAGCTTTCCAAAAACACCGAAAACTCAGCGCGTTCTATGGCGGCGATGAGGGCGGGAAAATATTCTCCGCCATTGCACAGCAGACGCAACTGGTTGCCAGTGCAATATTCGCTCATTGCTTTTGATAAATAGCCACTTGGGGTGGTTCGCCTTGTTTTTGCCAGGCGCGGTACATCCCCAGACTGTTAAACGGCAGGACGATATTGGCTTGCTTATCAACGGCAATCAAACCACCCACACCGCCCATGCCTGCTAATTCCTGAAATACCACTTCATCGGCGGCAGCTGCCAAAGAGCGGCCAGCGTAGCGCATGCGAGCCGCCACGTCGTGGGCGACGCAGGCACGGATGAAGTACTCACCGTGTCCCGTGGCCGACACCGCGCAGCTGCGGTCATCGGCATACACGCCCGCACCCACGATGGGGGTGTCGCCGATGCGCCCCCAGCGCTTATTGGTCATTCCTCCGGTGGAGGTGGCCGCGGCCAAATGGCCGTGCAGATCACATGCCACTGCACCAACGGTGCCAAATTTTTTATCGGGCGCTGCTGCTGTACGGCCTGTGGCTGCAGACGAAGTTGAGGCATCAGCATCGGGGGTTTCGAGGTGGCCAAATTCGGCCCTCTCCTTGGCCAAAAGCCATTGCTTGTGTCGCTCGGCATGGTCGAAGTAGTCGTTGCTGACCAAATTGAACCCTTGCATTTGCGCAAAACGTTCCGCGCCTTCTCCACCCAAGAGCACGTGTCGGCCATCAAGTAGCACGGCTTTGGCCAGCGAAATGGGGTGAGCGATATGCTGCACCCCGCACACCGCGCCCGCGGCTAAATCACTGCCACGCATGATGCCGACGTCTAGTTCATGCCTGCCTGTGTCAGTGTAGACCGAGCCGACGCCGGCATTGAACATGGGGGCATCCTCAAGCGCCCGCACCACTGCCTCTACCACGTCTAAAGCGTCGGCTCCTTGCGTCAACAGGCCCACCCCAAGCTCAAGCGCCGACCGCAAGGCTGCGCGCGTGCGCTTTTCTTGCGCCGGCGAAAAATGTGATTTTTTGATTGTGCCAGCACCACCATGCAGTGCGAGAGCAAAACCTGGTGTGGACATGGGCATTTAAGGTGTTTAGTTTTCGGTGCTGGCTTGGCTTAAGTGGTAGAGCCTGCCTTCGACCACGGCACCGACATGCATTTCCAGAGTTTTGTAGTGCACATCACCAGTGACACGGGCATTGGCCAGCAGCTCCAGATACTCGGTGGCAAACACCGGACCGTCAACCGTGCCATTGATGACCACATGCGGCACATGCACTTCACCAACCACCTTGGCCTTCTCAGACAGCACCAATGTGGAGTCTGTATTGCCCTCGGTGTTTTTGATATTGCCAACCACCTGACCATCCACACGCAGACCGCCAGTGAAATCAAGATCGCCCTTGACCCCAGTCTCAGCGCCCACGAGGCTATCAATGCGCTGCTGCGCGATGTTTACTTTCTTTTTACCAAACATAATAAAAACAGCCTTAAGATGGGATAGGATTGAGAGTGAGGGGACGAGTGATGCGGTGGCATACGCTCAACGTTGCTCATGGTCACTCACTAAGTGGGCGAGGCATGCCAGATGGAACTGGGCTGTGGTTCCTGGCTGAGGCCCAGTGCTCATCTTTTACCATTGTACGGTGCTTTGCGCCTTGGCAGAGGAATTTCCTTGGGCGAAGAGTTTGGCCTGTACCGATTTGAGTGTGGCGCCGGTGGGGACGCGAAAGCTGCCTTCGAGGCGTTGAAAGGTTTTGAAATTGACTTTAAAGTTGTTGGTGAGGTCTGCCTGCTCGTCGGGAACCACCAGATTCTGGCGTTTGCCGTTGTGTTCAACACTGATTAAAAGCTGTAAATTGCCTTTGAATTCATTGGCTTGCGTAGTATTTTGCGCCAGCATGATGCGGTAGCGATAGGCACTGCCCCCGTCAGCATCCATCTGCATGCGTTGAATGGACACACCTGATTCCTTGACTGCTCCGGTGTTCAGTTTCTGCATGAACGCCACATCTTCCTTGAGCTGGGTAAGTTGCGTTTGCAAGCCGACGATTTGTTCTGACAGGGTTTTGCGCGCCCCTTGCGCTATCTGGAAATCGCTCTCAAGCTCGGTATTGTGTTTGCGCAACACTTCGTTCTCGTTTCTGAGATGGTCACGTTCTTTGATGAGGATTTCGCGTTCTTCAGCCACCTTGCTGCTGTTGAATCCGGCAAACAGGCGGCCCGCATCATAGCCTCCCCAAATCATCATGCCTATCAACCCCAAAAGCAAAGCGCCAATGCTGAATTTAAGCCAGGCAGGGATGTGCGCCCGCACGGATAATTTGGCGGCGGATGACGCTCTGTGCTGCTTGAGCTTGCGACGAAATTTATTGATGGGCATACATTGAGCAGATATTGTGCAGACGGTTAAGGCGATAGGGGAATCATGCCAAGCCCCGCATCTTCGGCGCAGCCAAACATCAGGTTCATGCACTGTACGGCTTGCCCGGCGGCGCCCTTGACCAGATTATCTTGCACCACCAAGATAATCAAATGTCGGCCATTTCTGGGGCGGTGCAGGGCAATGCGTAATTTGTTGGAGCCGCGCGTGCTGCGGGTGTCCGGGTGGGCACCAAAGGGCATCACATCTACCATGGGTTCGCCATGATAGAAATCCTGGAAAAGTTTCTGCACATCGCTGTCCAGTCCCTTGTCGTTCAGGGTGGCATACAAAGTGCTGTGCATGCCCCGGATCATGGGCACCAAATGCGGTGAGAACTGCAGATTTACCGTGCTTGCGCTGAATGACTGCAAGATGGCTTCGGTCTCTGGCCAATGACGGTGCCCGGAGATGTTATAGGCCTTAAAACTGTCGGCCACTTCGGGAAAAATCAAGCCCATTTCGGCCTTGCGGCCTGCCCCTGAGACCCCTGACTTACAGTCGGCGATTAAATGGTCGGTATGAATAATTCCCGCCTTTATCAGGGGCAAAAATCCAAGAATCATGGTGGTGGGGTAACAGCCAGGGTTGCCGACGATGCGTGCTTTTTTTAATGATTCACGAAACACCTCGGGCAGGCCGTATACCGCCTCGCGCAGGATGTCCACACAGGTGTGTGGAATCTTGTACCACTGTTCAAATTTTTTCTCGTCCTGCAGACGGAAGTCTGCCGCCAGATCGATAATTTTGACGCCAGCGGCCAGTAACTTGGGCGCGTCGGCCATGGCCACGCCGTGCGGAGTGGCGTAAAACACCACATCACAGACGCTCAGATCAGCGCTGGCGGTGTCGGAGAACTTGAGATCAACCACCCCACGCAATGATTCATACAGCTCCGCGACGGGCATGCCAGCTTCTTTGCGCGAGGTGATCATGGTGAGTTCGACTTGCGGATGCCGTGCCAGCATGCGCATTAACTCCACTCCGGTGTAACCGGTGCCGCCGACGATGCCTACCTTGATCTTCATGCCATCCTCAAACTAAAAGTGCTATTGTAAAAAAATAAAAAAGCCACCAGTGTGGTGCACTTGGCGGCTTTGTATGCAGCAAACATGCTTGGGTACAAAGCCCCAAGCCAATGTATTAACGCTTGGAGAACTGTTTGCGACGGCGGGCACCGCGCAAACCCACTTTTTTACGTTCCACTTCACGTGCATCGCGGGTCACGAGACCAGCTTGCTTGAGAGAGGGTTTCAGTGCCGCATCGTACTGAATGAGTGCGCGGGTAATGCCGTGACGCACAGCGCCGGCCTGACCGGACTCGCCGCCGCCGGCAACGTTGACACGGATGTCGAGATTATCCAGATTATTGGTGAGCACCAAGGGTTGACGCACGATCATGCGACCGGTCTCGCGACCGAAGAATTGATCCAGGGTTTTGCCGTTGACAGTGATGTTGCCTTTGCCAGACTTCAGAAACACACGAGCCACAGCGCTTTTGCGACGACCTGTACCGTAGTAGAAATTGCCAATCATAGTAGTCTCGTCTTCGCTTATTTGGTCAAGGTGAGGGATTTAGGAGTCTGCGCCGCATGTGGGTGATTAGGCCCGGCATAGCACTTCATCTTTTTGATCATGGCATAACCAAGGGGACCCTTGGGCAACATGCCTTTCACTGCGTTTTTGAGCACGCGATCAGGAAAACGCTGCTGCAATTTGGTGAAGTTGGTGGTGCGGATACCGCCTGGGAAGGTGGTGTGGCGGTGGTAGAGCTTTTGCTCTGCCTTGTCACCGGTGACCACGAGCTTGTCAACGTTGGTGACAATGATAAAGTCTCCCGTGTCCATGTGGGGGGTGAAAGTAGGCTTGTGTTTGCCTCGCAAGCGGGCAGCGATTTGGGCAGCAAGACGGCCAAGCACTTGACCATCAGCGTCTACCACAAACCACTCTTGTTTGATATCAGAGGGTTTTGCTGAGAATGTTTTCATACTAAACTAGAAAGTTGGTTGAGCTGATTTTGTGCCAAGTAAGTGAATCGCTAAATGCAGCCCAAATGCAGTCCTACGGCCCAAACGATACACCTAATAAACGATACACCTAATAAACGATACAGCTTGATAAGCGATACAGCTTGATAAGCGATACAGCCTAA
>JBDKJU010000295.1:0-5298 GCA_039796435.1 Pseudomonadota bacterium
AAACGGCTCGCCTCCGGTGGGGCTAGGAAGGCGGTGGTGTGCAAAGGCCGTTTTGAAGAAACGGCTCGCCTCCGGTGGGGCTAGGAAGGCGGTGGCGTGCAAAGAGCCATTTGAAGAAACGGCTCGCCTCCGGTGGGGCTGGGAAGGCGGTGGCGGGCAAAGAGCCGTTTAAAGAAACGGCTCGCTCCTTATTTTTTCCTTCGCCCCATTTTCACCGCCAAGGCAAAGGCATTGCGCATGGCCCCCACATTCGCCAGGCCTTTGCCCACGATGTCGTAGGCGGTGCCATGTGCGGGCGTGGTGATGGGGATAGGTAAGCCGCCCTGCACTGTCACACCACGCTCAAAACCCATGAGCTTCATGGCAATCTGGCCCTGATCGTGGTACATGGTGACCACGCCATCATAACCTTGGCCCTCTTGCCGACCCTGACGAATGGCGCGCACAAAAGCGGTATCGGCCGGGAATGGGCCATCTGCCCTATAACCTTGTGCCGCAGCCAAAGCCACGCCGGGAGCGATAATGCGGCTCTCCTCGTCACCGTAGTTGCCATTGTCGCCATTGTGGGGGTTTAAGCCACACACGGCAATGCGGGGCTGCGCCACCCCAGAGGCTTGCAGAGCGTCGGTGATCATCACAATGGCTGCCGCCACTTTTTCAGGGCTGAGCAATTCGCTTACCTCTTTGAGCGCCACGTGTGAGGTGACGCGTGAGGTCCATAAATTGTCCAGCACATTGAGCTCACCACAATTGCCTTGATGTGAGAGCAAGTTCGCAAACCAGCGCAGCTCGTCCTCTTCGCACATGCCTCCCGCGCGCAAAGCGCCTTTGTTCAGCGGCGCAAAGCACAGGGCATCGGCCTCGCCACGGAGGACACGCAGGGCAGCAAGGCGCAAACCATCAAGCATGAAGCGGCCGTTTTGTGCGCTTGCCACGCCTTGTTCAAAAGCGGGGGCGTGTCTTCCTGGCCAGTTGATTTCAGTGACTTGTGCCGGTGGCAACACACTTATTTGATGACCAATGAGCTGCACATCTGCCTGCTCGAACACACTGGGGTCTGCGAGTAATTTGCCCACCAACTCAGGGCCGACGCCGGCGGGGTCGCCGATAAAAAGGGCTATACGTGGTTTCATCGAGGTGGAATAATGCTTATTCAATTTTGATTTTGGCGTCACGGATGAGCTTGCCAAAACGTTCGTATTCGGCTTTGTTGTAGGCCGCAAATGCTTCTGCTGACAGCGCACCTGGCTCGCCGCCCAAGCCTTTGAGTTTGGCTTGCACCTCGGGCAGTTTCAATATTTTTGCCGTCTCATCTTGCAGGCTTTTGACTATCTCCGCGGGCGTGCCTGCGGTCACAAAGAGGCCATACCACGTGCTCATTTCAAAACCGGCAACCCCTGCCTCAGCAAGAGTAGGCACATTGGGCAGCTCGGCAGATCGCGTGGGCGTGGTGACCGCCAAGGCACGCAGTTTGCCGCTTTTGATATGCGAGAGCGCGCTAGAGGTGGTGTCAAACATGAGCTGCACATTGCCCGCAATCAAGTCGAGGTGGGCTTGGCTTGAGCCCTTGTACGGCACATGCACGGTCTTAACCCCCGTGGCTGCCGCGAAGCCTTCTCCAGCGATGTGTTGCGTAGAGCCCATGCCAGAGGAGGCGTATTTGTAGTCTCCCGGCTTGGCCTGCATGAGACTGATGAGCTGCTTGACATCTTGGGCAGGAATAGCCGCATGGATAGCGAGGACATTGGGCACGGTGACAATGAGAGCAATGGGGGTTAGGTCCTTGATCGGGTCAAAGGCCAGCTTCATTAGATGAGGGGCAATGGCTTGTCCGGTATTGGTGGCGGTAAGCAAGGTGTGACCATCAGCAGGAGCTTTGGCGGTGAGGTCTGCAGCGATGGTGTTAGAAGCACCCGGACGGTTCTCCACCACAAAATTGCCTTTGAAGGCATCGTTAAATTTTTCTGCCAACATGCGGGCGATGATGTCAGTGCCTCCACCCGCTGATGCGCCGACCATGATGCGCACAGGTTTGCTGGGGTAGTTTTGCGCGTGCAGTAGGGCGCCACACAGAAGTGTGAAGATGAGGGTAATGGTATTCATCGGGTCTCCTTGATTAGCGGTATTGTAGGCTGGACATTCACATTTTTTTACATTTGTTTGCTGCGCTTGGTCAGCATGAATGGGCATGAAGAGTTATAGACACATGTTTGCAAACACTTGTTACTCACTCAACTTCAATTTAAAAGGAAACCTATCATGAATACCCTCAATACTCTGAAAACCCTGACCACTTTGAGCGCCGTTGTGGCCATCCTGATTTCTGCCAACGCACAGGCACAAACCGCCACCCCACGCATCGACCAACATCAAGCCAATCAAGCCGCCCGCATCAATCAAGGGGTGGCCAGTGGCCAACTCACCCCCAAAGAGACGGCAACACTGAATGCACAGCAACAAAATATTCAGGCGCAAAAAATGGCCGCCAAATCTGACGGAGTGGTGACCAAACAAGAGCGCCAAAGCATCAAGCGTGCACAAAAACGCGCCAGCAATAACATTGAGCGCAAAAAGCACAATGCCCGTCGTGTGTGATCGTGAGTGAACGCGTCCGAAAGTGACGGAGCGTATCTGCTCGTGACTCTGCCCTGTGCCCGTGGATGCGGGCATGGGGCATTTTTTTAGGAAAGAGCAAGGTCAGAACGAGCGGGGCAAACCCAGCACGTGTTCGGCGATGTAGGCGAAGATGAGGTTGGTTGAAATGGGGGCTACTTGATACAGGCGGGTTTCGCGAAACTTGCGCTCAATATCGTATTCCTTGGCAAAACCAAAGCCGCCGTGGGTTTGCAGACAGACATTGGCCGCTTCCCATGAGGCCTTGGCAGCCAAGTACTTGGCCATATTGGCTTGTGCACCGCAGGCCTGCTGTGCATCAAAACGTCGTGCCGCTTCAAAGCGCATCAGGTTGGCGGCCTCGATTTCGATGAAACAATCCGCCAAAGGAAAGGCAACGCCCTGATTGGCCCCGATGGGGCGATCAAACACCACGCGTTCATTGGCGTAGCGACGGGCACGCTCCACAAACCAGTAGCCATCGCCTATGCACTCGGCAGCGATCAAGGTGCGTTCGGCGTTCAGACCGTCCAGTATGTATTTAAAACCCTGACCTTCCTCGCCGATGCGGTTCTCTTCAGGGATTTCAAGTGCGTCAAAAAACAATTCATTGGTCTCATGGTTGACCATGTTGGCGATGGGCTTGACTGTGAGCCCCTTGCCGATAGCGTCATGCAGATCAACGATGAACACCGACATGCCTTCGGATTTGCGTTTGACCTCGGCAAGCGGGGTGGTGCGTGCCAGCAAAATCATCAGATCAGAATGTTGCACGCGTGAGATCCACACCTTCTGCCCATTGACCACATAGCGACCGTCTTTTTTAATGGCCGTGGTTTTGATTTTGGTGGTGTCGGTGCCCGTGCTGGGCTCGGTGACCGCCATGGACTGAATGCGCAACTCTCCTTTGGCGATGGCCGGAAGATATTTTTGTTTTTGTGCCTCGTTGCCGTGCCGCAAGAGGGTGCCCATGTTATACATCTGTCCATGCACGGCCCCGGCATTGCCGCCCGAGCGGTTGATTTCTTCCATGATCACCGATGCGGCAGCGAGGCCGAGACCTGTGCCGCCGTATTTTTCCGGAATCATGGCTGCCAGCCAGCCAGCCTCGATAAGCGCAGTGACGAATTTTTCCGGGTAGGCGTTTTCTGCGTCGATGAGGCGAAAGTACTCATCAGGATAATGGGCACAAAGCTCTCGCACTGCTTGGCGAATCTCTTGATAGTCATCAGGTTCAGTGAACATGCGCGCATTTTAAAATGGGCTCATGAGTGAATTGTTAACACAGGCCTTGAACTTACTTGGCCCGAGTCGTTGCTTGCTGAACGCCCACGACACCGAAGGCTATCAAAACGATTGGCGCGGTCGTTACCGTGGTTCAGCCATGGCCGTGTTTTTGCCTGCCAACACGGCAGAGGTGGTCGCTATTGTGAAGCTGTGTCAGGCGCATCAGGTGGCCATTGTGCCGCAGGGGGGCAACACCGGACTGGTGGGCGCGTCTATTGCCGAGCCGGGACGTGCTGCGGTCATTGTCAATCTCTCCAAGATGAACGCCATACGCGAGATTGATCTGCGCAATAACTCTATCACGGTAGAGGTAGGCGCAGTGCTGGCCACGGTGCGTGAGAAAGTTGCTGAACAGGAACGGTTGTTTCCGATGTTATTGGGGTCGGTGGGCAGTTGTGAAATTGGAGGCTTGATCTCAACGAATGCGGGGGGGACCGGGGTGTTGCGTTATGGCAACATGCGTGAACTGGTGCTGGGGATTGAAGCCGTGTTGCCCGATGGTTCGGTATTGAATGCGCTGACGGCGCTGCGCAAAGACAATACCGGCTATGACTTGAAGCAGCTCTTTATTGGCGCTGAGGGCACTCTGGGCATCGTCACCGCCGCCTGCCTTAAGTTGTTTCCAGCCTTGAGTGTCAGCGTCACGGCCATGGTGGCCACGCATAGTGTGGCACATGCGGTTGATCTGCTGCGCTTTCTGCAAAGTCAGGTAGGGGGTCGCATAGAGGCTTTCGAGCTCATGTCTCAAACCCAAATTGCTTGTGTCTTGGCACATACCGAGAATCGCCAATCGCCCATGCCTTTGGAGGCTCCGTTTTATGTGCTCATCGAGCTTGCCGACAGTTCCCCAGCGTGGAATGCCAATGAAGAAATAGAACAGGTGTTAAGTACGGCGCTAGAGCGTGAGTTGATTACAGACGCCGTGGTGGCAAGCGACGGCAAAAGAGCCAACAAAATCTGGGAGCTGCGTCACAGTGTTTCCGAAGCCAACAAAAAAGCAGGCTTCACCGTATCGAACGACACCTCGGTGCCGGTCTCAAGCCTACCAGAATTCATCGACAAGGTTGGGCATCGCTTGGCCTTGGAAGTGCCACATGCCAGCGTGAACTACGTAGGCCACATTGGGGATGGCAATATTCACGTGGTGGTGGTGCTTGATCGGGCACATTACACCAGCCAAACTGCCTGCGAGAGCCAGGCGCAGGCGGTGAATCATCTTGTGCATGAGGAAAGCGTTGCCTTAAGGGGCAGCATTAGTGCCGAGCATGGTATTGGCAAAATGCATGTACACGCCATGCGGCGTTTCAAAGACCCGATGGCTCTGGCATTGATGCGCACCATAAAGGCAAGTCTAGACCCTGCGGGCCTCATGAACCCAGGCAAGATTTTTTAAGGGCA
>JBDKJU010000296.1:0-3870 GCA_039796435.1 Pseudomonadota bacterium
GCCGTAAGGGGCCTTGGTCCAGCCTTCACCGGGGGGCACCACATCGCCGTGGGCGTTTAAGGCAATGACACAGCCACCATCACCGAACTTGCGACGCACAATGAGGTTGGTCAGGCTCTCCAATCCATAAGCCTTGACCTCGGCTGCAGGCACGGGGTAGGCTTCGGCCTGATAGCCAAAACCGCTCAACAGCTCGGCAGTGCGCAGGGCGTGTGGGGCGTTATTGCCCGGTGGGGTATCGGTGGGGACGCGCACAATTTCTTGCAAAAAACGCACTTCTTCGTCAAAGTGGGCGTCGATCCAGTCATCAAGTGGTTTCATAAATTATCGAGTAAGTGTTGGAAGGCGAGGACTGTGAGTTCGGCATCATCGTTGGTGATGCTCTCCAGCGGGTTGTGGCTGATGCCGGCGTTTAGTCCACGCGTGAACAGCATGGCTTGGGGCATGAGATCGGCTATTTTCATGGCATCGTGCCCAGCGCCACTGGGCATTAAAAACACGGGCAGGCCAAGCGCGTGAACGGCATTTTCCCAACGTGTCTGCCAGGTTGATGCAGAGGGAGCGGCCGCCACTTGCATGGTTTGCTCAAGGGTGTGGGAAAGCCCGCGTTGGGCACAAATGGTGTGTAATTTCGCCTCGATGTCGCGCACACAGGCATCGCGCACCGCATCACTGGTGGCACGCACATCAAGGCTGAAACGGCAGGACCCAGGCACCACGTTGATCGAGCCGTTGGGGACTTCCAACATGCCCACGGTGGCGACGGTGTCCGGGGTTTGGGCAGCGCGTTGTTCGGCGTAGAGGATGAGCTCGGCCACGGCACAGGCGGCATCTTTGCGGTTGGGCATGGGAGTAGTGCCGGCGTGGCTGGCCATGCCTTTGACTTCGCCTAAGAAGCGACGCGAGCCGTTGATGGAGGTGACCACCCCCAATGGCAGACCCAGGGCGTTCAATACCGGGCCTTGCTCGATGTGGACTTCGACAAAGCCAAGGTAGTTGCTCGGGTCACGCTTGAGTGCGGCGATGTTGTTGAGGTGGTCGCTGGAATTGCCTTTTACGTTTGCCGCACGCATGGCCTCTGCCATGCTGATGCCGTCTGCGTCTTGCTGCGTTAGCCAATTCGGATCAAAGTCACCGGTGAGGGCGGATGAGCCTAAAAAGGTGGCCTTGAAACGTTGGCCTTCTTCTTCAGCAAAGGCCACCACTTCAATGCCGTAGGGCAGGCGCTTATGTTGCTCGTGCAAGTGTTTGACGCAGGCCATGGGCACAAAAATACCCAAACGACCATCGTACTTGCCGCCATTGCGCACGGTGTCGTAGTGGCTGCCGGTGAGCAGGCGTTTGTCATTGCCAGAGGTGTGGGGCGCATCAGAGCGATCTGCATCAGGGCGATATGACTGGCCGTGGTAGACCCCGACCACATTGCCCACGGCATCGATGCAGGTCTCATCGAAGCCACATTCCTGCATCCATTTTTGCAGTTGCAGAGCGCAAGCCTGATGGGCCTTAGTCAGATAGGTGACGGTGAGTTCGCCACGCTCTTTAAAGCCGGGATCACTGTGCACGGCGAGCGCTTCCGCCCAGTCCCAGACTTGGTTGCCCTGTGTTGGCGTGAAATTGAATTTGTCGTTGAGGCGTATCTCGGCTATGCGGTGGATATTGCGCAGGCACTCAGGGCGTTCAAAGTCTGGGTGATTGTCCAGACGACGCGCAAAGGTGGCAATGATTTCCTGTCGGGAGAGACCCAGGCCACGTGGCCCACGCACGGCCAAAATAAATGGCCAGCCAAACTTGCTGTTGTAGGCAGCGTTGAGTGCGTGCAGGCGGGCAAACTCATCGGCGCTGCATTCTGTGAGACCGGCCTTGGACTGCTCGTGAGTTGATTCGGCGGTGAGGCTTTTGGCCACCATGGCCTTGCCGGCAAGTTCGGGGTGGGCGCGGATGAGGGCCAGCTGCTCTGCCTCGCTGGCGTGATCCACCGCCTGTGCCAAGGCCAGCTTGAGTGCGGCCAAACTGGTAAAGGGGCGCTTGGCGGCGGCTCGCTCGGCCACCCAGGGAGAGTGTTCGTAGGTGCCGGAGAGCAAGGTGACAAACTCCTCCACCGGTGCCAAATTGAGTTCTTCAAGAGTCATGACCGCATTTTAAATGCCTAAAATACGGGCATGGACTTATCTTATCTCATGGAGTGGGCAAACCTGCTGTTGCGTTGGGCCCATGTGATTGTGGTGATTGCCTGGATTGGCTCATCTTTTTATTTTGTGTTTCTGGACTTGTCTTTGAAGAAACCCACTGCCCCTGAACTTTTGGACAAAGGGGTGGATGGAGAGCTCTGGGCCGTGCATGGTGGGGGCTTTTACCACCCGCAAAAATATCTGGTGGCACCTAAAACTTTGCCTAAGCATTTGCACTGGTTTTTTTGGGAGAGTTACTCCACTTGGCTCACCGGCATGGCGCTGTTCACCGTGTCTTATCTGTTTCGCGCCGACACTTTTCTCATTGATAAAAACGTGTATCAATGGTCTGCATCAGAGGCCATTATTACCTCGCTTATGTTGCTGTTGTTTTTCTGGATCGTGTATGACAGCATTTGTCGCTTATTTTTTAAACACCCCAAATCTGACCTGATCGTGGGGGTGTGTATTGCCCTGTTTGTCGTGGCCATGTCGTATCTGGTCTGTCATCTCTACAGTGGCCGTGCGGCCTTCCTCATCGTGGGGGCAATGATGGCGACCACCATGACGGCCAATGTGTTTTTCTGGATTATTCCGGGTCAACGCACCGTGGTGGAGCAACTCAAGGCCGGACAAGCGCCAGACCCGGTGTATGGCAAGCGTGGCAAACAACGCAGCGTGCACAATACCTATTTCACCTTGCCGGTGCTCATTGCCATGCTCTCCAATCACTACGGCTGGCTGAGCAATGCGCCGCAAAACTGGGTGGTGTTGTGTGTGATGATGCTGGCGGGGGCTCTGATCAGACACAGTTTCGTCGCGCGTCATCAGAGTTTGGTGGCAGGTAAAACACCCAGTTGGCGGCATGCCTGGGTGGGGTGTCTGTTGATCCTTGCTTTGGCGGTGTGGATGGCCCCCAGCAAAACGGCAAATACGCAAACCGTGGGTGCGAGTAAAAACGCTGATACCAGCTCAGTGAGCACCCCAGCGAGCAACGCAACTACCAGCATAGAGAGCATTATCGAAACGCGTTGCCTGGCTTGTCACAACGACAAACTGATGCAGAAAAATGTGGCCTTGCACACCCCGGAGTTGATCAAGAAAAACGCTCAGGCCATTTATCAACAAACCGTGGTGTTAAAGCTCATGCCATTTCAAAACGCCACGCAAATCACCGAAGCAGAGCGAGCCGTGATTAAGGCTTGGTTTGAAAAAAATCAATAATATTCTGCGCTGTTTGTAAGGCCACCTGCCGGGCTGATTGCAGGGTCACGCCGGCGATGTGGGGGGTGAGCAGGACACGATCACTGGCACATAAAGCGGAGTGAATTGGCAGGGGCTCTTGTGCAAAGCTGTCGATGCCTGCGGCAAATATTTGACCTGCGTGTAGCGCCTGTGCCAGTGCGGCCTCGTCGACCAGACCACCGCGCGCGGTGTTCACCAAAATGGCGTTTGCCGACATCATGGCCAACTCGCGAGCGCCAATCAAGCCACGCGTTGCAGGGGTTAATGGGCAGTGCAGGCTGATGATGTCACAGCGAGGCAGCAAGTCTGCCAGCGCCAAGACTGGCAAACCGTCGGCTTCTCGCTGCCCGCCCAGACGGTGTACCATTACCTCGGCACCCAAGGCTTTAGCCAGCTGTGCCGTGCGTTTGCCTATGGCCCCGTAGCCGACAATGCCGACCTTGCTGCGCTTGAA
>JBDKJU010000297.1:0-4601 GCA_039796435.1 Pseudomonadota bacterium
CAGCATCTGTTTTTGTGACACGGTGCCCTCGGCCAAGGCACGACACAAATCAAAACCCTGTCGTTGATGAAAGCTCTCTTCCTTGCACACGCGAATCATGGCTCGGGCATAGGGACCATAAGAGCAGCGACACAAGGGCACCTGATTCATGATCGCCGCCCCATCCACCAACCAGCCAATAATGCCCACATCTGCCCAAGTCAAGGTGGGGTAGTTAAAAATGGATGAGTACTTGGCCTTGCCACTGTGCAGCGCATCAAGCATTTGCTCGCGGCTCTGCCCCAAGGTCTCGGCGGCCGCGTAAAGATACAAGGCATGCCCTGCCTCGTCCTGCACCTTGGCCAGCAAAATGGTTTTGCGCTTGAGAGAGGGTGCGCGGGTAATCCAGTTGCCTTCTGGCAACATGCCCACCCACTCGCTATGGGCATGTTGAGAAATTTGCCGCAACAAGGTTTGTCGGTACGCCTCGGGCATGTAATCGCGCGGCTCGACCTTGCCATCGTCTTGCATGGTACGAGTGAACTGTGCCTCGCGCGCATCCAATGATGGCGGTGTGGCAAGCGCCGTGGTGTGCATCATCTCTTGGGTATACATCTGGTCATTATAAACAAACCCTGACCGAATGGTCAGTCGAGATTATTTCAGTCGTATAATCCAAGCACCATGTACGAAACTATCCACTACACATGCGTTCAGCATATTGCGCGGCTCACCTTCAACCGACCCGAGAAGATGAATAGTTTCACCGAACAAATGCACTCCGAAGTGCGCCAAGCCATCGCACAAGCACTGGCAGATCAAGCCCGTGTATTGCTCATCACCGCTCATGGGCGCGGTTTTTGTGCGGGGCAGGATTTATCCGACCGCGCAGTGTCAAATGAGCAACATGTCGAAAACGCCGGCCCTAAGGATTTGTCACAGACCATTGGCAAAAACTGGAATCCTTTGATCGCCAGTCTGCGGGCGCTGAATATCCCTGTTGTGGCCGCTGTCAATGGCGTGGCAGCTGGCGCAGGAGCCAGTGTGGCCTTGGCCGCTGACATCGTCATCGCCGCTGAATCCGCCAGTTTCTTGCAGGCCTTTGTCAACATCGGCCTGATGCCTGATTCGGGCAGTTCGCACTTTTTGCAAAAACACCTAGGCTCCGCACGCGCCATGGCTCTGTGTTTGTTAGGTGAAAAATTAAGCGCGCAAGAGGCTGCCGCATGGGGCCTCATCTGGAAATGCGTCCCGGATGCCGAGCTCATGGACCAAGCCGACAAAATAGCGAGCAAGCTTGCCCACAGTGCGCCGCTGGCCACTGCTGCCATTAAAAAAGCAATCCAACTGGCAGAGACCAGTACCTTGAGTGAACAACTCGAACACGAACGCATCACCCAGGGCCAGCTGGGCTTTAGCCAGGATTATCAAGAGGGTGTGTCTGCCTTTATGCACAAACGAAAGGCAAATTTCAGGGGAAATAAATGAATGTGTTATCGCATCAAGTGCAGGTAGGGGTGGTCGGGGCAGGTACCATGGGCATAGGCATTGCACAGGTGGCCGCAAGCGCCGGACATACCGTTTGGGTCTATGACAATAAAGACGGAGCCGCCATCAAAGCCATAGACAGCATGGTGGGGACGCTCAATAAATTGATCGAGAAAGGCAAAATTTCAGAAGAGACCTCTATGGGCATTCTTGCGCGTCTTCGCCCAGCCAAGTCACTGCAAGACCTGCGCGACTGCGGGCTCATCATAGAGGCGATTGTGGAGCAATTTGAGCCCAAGATTGCCTTATTCAGAGAGCTGGAAAACTATGTCGCCCCCAGCTGTATATTGAGCAGCAACACCTCCTCCATCGGCATCACGCGCATGGCCGCCACCTTGCAACACTCCCGACGCTTTGTCGGTTTGCATTTTTTTAACCCCGCCCCCCTCATGCCTCTGGTGGAGATCATCCGTGGCCTGCAAACCGACCCTGCCCTCCTCGATATCTTGAGTCGCACCATGACGGCATGGAAGAAAAAACCCGTGCTGGCCAAGTCCACTCCTGGCTTCATAGTCAACCGCATCGCCCGCCCCTACTATGCCGAAGCCTTACGTTTACTGACCAATGAGGCCATCGCCCCAGTCGATTTAGACGCGGTGATGACCGAGGCAGGTGGGTTCAAAATGGGTCCCTGCGCCCTCATGGACCTCATCGGTCACGATGTCAATGCCGCCGTCACCCAAAGTGTGTTTGAAAGCATGTCACACGATAAACGCTATGAGCCCTCCTTACTGCAGCAGGAGATGGTTTCAGGCGGCTACCTAGGCAAAAAGTCTGGCCAAGGTTTTTATGACTACCGCGACAATCGCGCCTTGCCTGTGCCCAATAATGAAAGCTCTTCCGAGACCATTGCCTCCATTCAAATCGAAGGTCATCTCAGTGCCGGACACGGCCTGATAGAGCGCTTGACTCAGGCCGATGTGATCATCGATCACATGACGGCGCAAAAAAACATCGGCGGCTTTATCCGAGTGTCTGGCGATGCGCGCCTGATGCTCTGTGATGGACGCAGCGCTACGCAGGCCGCCACCGAAGACCGTTTCCACAATACCGTGATGTTTGATCTTTGCCTCGATTTTCACAAAGCCAAACGCATCTGCATCACGCGCGCCAGTTCTTGCAGTGATGACGCCTACGCCAAAGTGGTCGCCTTATTGCAACAGGCCAAATTCGAAGTCACGCGCATGGGCGATGTGCCTGGCATGCCGGTCACACGCACCGTGTGCATGCTCATCAACGAAGCCTGTGACGCCGTGTTTCAAGGCGTGGCCAATGTCAATGACTGCGACACCGCCATGCGCAATGGCGTGAACTACCCCTTAGGGCCATTTGCATGGGCTGACCAGTTAGGCACAGGACACATCATCAAGGTATTGCGCAATTTACAAAAAACCTATGGTGAAGAACGCTACCGCCTCTCACCCCTGCTGCAACACCGCCACTGGAGCGGAAAAAAATTTCATGAGTAAGGCTTTGGCGCAAGCGGCAGCACAACAGCTATTCGAGCAAGACAAGGCGTCGCAAAGCCTGAACATGATCTTGCTTGATGCCGACCTCGGTGTGGCGCAAACCCGCATGACCGTCTCAGAAAGCATGATCAATGGCGCAGAGGTCTGCCACGGTGGATTCATTTTCACCCTCGCAGATTCAGCTTTTGCCTTCGCCTGCAACAGCCATAACGTCTACACCGTCGCGGCCGCTTGCAGCATAGAGTTTCTTGCGCCTGGCAAACTACATGATGTGCTCACCGCCACGGCCAGCGAGCGCTGTCTGCTTGGTCGTCAAGGCATTTATGATGTCGATGTGCACAACCAAAGGGGTGAGCTGATCGCTGTTTTCAGAGGCAAATCGGCTCGCTTAAAAGAAACCATCATCAAGGATGACCGCACCACATGAATGCCTTGCACCCCATCGAAATCGCCAGCACCGATGAGATACGTAGTTTGCAATTACAACGTCTCAAGTGGTCATTGCACCATGCTTACACCAATGTGCCACATTACCGCCGCGCCTTTGATGCACAGGGTGTGCACCCGGATGATTTAAAAACTCTCGCCGATTTGGCCAAGTTTCCCACCACCAGCAAGGCCGACTTACGCGCCAACTACCCCTTTGGATTGTTTGCCGTGCCAAGAGCACAGGTCTCTCGTATTCACGCCTCCAGTGGCACCACGGGCAAGCCCACTGTGGTGGGCTACACCGCGCAAGATATTTCCAACTGGGCAGATCTGGTGGCGCGCAGCATCTACGCTGCCGGCGGACGCGCAGGAGACTTGGTACATGTGGCGTATGGATATGGATTATTCACCGGCGGTCTGGGCGCCCACTACGGGGCCGAGCGACTGGGCTGCACGGTCATTCCCATGTCTGGCGGACAGTCTGAAAAACAGGTGCAACTCATCACCGACTTTAAGCCCGACATCATCATGGTCACCCCCAGTTACTGTTTGGCGCTCGCAGAAGAGTTTGCCAAGCAGGGGCTCGACAGCCAGGCTTGTTCATTGCGCATTGGTATATTTGGCGCCGAGCCGTGGACCAATGCCATGCGCAAAGACATAGAAATCCGTATGGGCATCGACGCGGTGGATATCTACGGGCTCTCAGAAGTCATGGGGCCAGGTGTGGCAAACGAGTGTGTGGAGAGCAAAGATGGACCAGTGATTTGGGAAGACCATTTTTACCCAGAAATCATTGATCCAATCTCAGGAGACGTATTGCCCGATGGCAGCGAGGGCGAACTGGTGTTCACCTCGCTCAGCAAAGAAGCCATGCCCGTCATACGCTACCGCACCCGCGACCTCACCCGACTCCTGCCTCCAACGTCTCGGAATATGCGCCGCATGGCGAAAATTACTGGCCGCAGCGACGACATGATGATTATTCGCGGGGTGAATGTCTTCCCCACCCAAATCGAAGAACTCATACTCAAACACAAGGCATTGGCCCCGCATTACCTCTGTCAAATCGCTCGCCCTTTGCATCTCGATGAACTCACGGTCAAAGTCGAAATAGCCCCCAATGTGGCGAGCAATGATGGGGAAAAAGCGCAGGCGCTCTTGGCACAAGACATCAAA
>JBDKJU010000298.1:0-9250 GCA_039796435.1 Pseudomonadota bacterium
TGGCAGAAGCGGAAGATCGTATCAAAAAAGCCATTGCAGTCTACCCCGAGCACGCCTTATTCCACCAAAGCCTGGCTGATGTATTCAGCAAGCAACTGCGCTTTGCCGAGGCAGTAGATGCGCTCGATAAATCCCTCGTCCTTGACCCTAAAAATCTGGTGGCCAAGACCAAGCTGCTGGCGGCAAAACGCAAGCTGACTCAGCAACAAGCAGTGAACAAAGCCATTGCCCAAAATGCCCGATCTGGCTATGAAATCATTGTCAACAAACCAAAAGACTAGCCCATGAAGCCCATTTTGTGTGTCGTCGGTGCCCGCCCCAACTACATGAAAATCGCCCCCTTGCTCTCGGCATTTGCCAAGCAGGGCATGCCGGCGGTGCTAGTGCACACGGGACAGCACTACGACGAGGCCATGAACGACGGCTTTTTCAGAGCCTTGTCCATTCCCGAGCCAGTGGCTAACCTAAGTGTTGGTTCGGCCAGCCATGCGCAACAAACTGCTCTGGTGATGCAACGTTTCGAGCCCGAGCTAGATCGCATAGACCCAAGCGCAGTGCTGGTGGTGGGAGATGTGAACTCCACACTGGCTTGTGCCTTGGTGGCCAATAAAAAGGGCTATCCGGTTGTGCATGTGGAGGCCGGCTTACGCAGCCGTGACCGCAGCATGCCGGAGGAGATCAATCGCCTGCTCACCGACCAGCTGTCTGATTTTCTCTTCACCACCGAGCGCAGCGCCGACCTGAATCTCTTGGCCGAGGGCATCGCTGCAGAGCGCATACATTTCGTTGGCAATGTCATGATAGACACTCTGTTCCGTTTGCGTCCAGAGGCCATCCCCGCGCCAGTGACATTAGGCAGTCACCACTTCACACGTTTCGCCCTCTCCACCCTGCACCGTCCGGCCTTGGTGGACAATGAGTCCAAACTGCAAGAGATATTGCTCTGCCTGCGCGACATTGCGACCAACACCCTGCCCGTGGTCATGGCCCTCCACCCACGCACGCGCGCCACCATTACCCGCTTTGGACTGGAAGACTTGATAATGCACCCGCATATTGCCGTGCTGCCTCCACAGGGCTATCTCAACATGTTGGGGCTCATGCAGGCCGCCACCGTCATCCTCACCGACTCGGGCGGCATACAGGAAGAGTCCACTGCTCTGGGCGTGCCCTGCCTCACCTTGCGTGAAAACACCGAGCGCCCCATCACCATAGAGCAAGGCACCAACACCCTGGTGGGACTGTCTCCTCTTGCCATCCGCCAAGCCTTGGCAGAGGTGGTCAATCATGGTGGCAAGGCAGGCCGTGCGCCGGAATACTGGGACGGCAAGGCCAGTGAGCGCATCGCCGCCATCTTGAAAAAATCTCTCGACGCTTAGGCGCGCTTTTTACAATTTTCGCTGGCGCGAGCATACACCCGTTCGTAACGTGCCACGCTATTGGTCCAGTTGCGCACTTGTTCCACGTAGTACCTGCCCTGCTCACGAACGCGCTCTACTGCTTTGCCCATTTGCTGAATATGCAAGATCTTGGTGACTAGGTCACCTGCGTTGCCCGCCGCAAACAACCAGCCGGTGTCACCGTCTTCAATGAGTTCACGATGCCCGCCTACGTCTGAAGCAAGCACCAGTCGGCCTTGGGCCATGGCCTCTAAAGGCTTGAGTGGGGTAACCGTCTCGGTTAAGCGCATGGGGTAGCGCGGGAAGACCATGAGGTCTATGAGAGAGGCGTACTGCGGCACTTCTTTTTGCGGCACGCGGCCCACAAATATTACCCTGTCCGACACATCCAACTCTTGCGCCAACTGCTTGAGCGTTTCCTCTTGGGGCCCGCCCCCTACCAACAATACCTTTACATTGGGTATGCTGTTTTTAAGAATGGGCAATGTGTGAATCAACAAGTCCAAGCCTTCATAGGCGTAGTACGAGCCCAAAAATCCCAGCACATAAGCGCCCTTGAGATCATACTGCATTTCCAACAGGGTATCTCTTGGGCTAAGGTATTTGAATTGCTCGATATTGACGGCATTAGGAATGATGCTGATCTTTTCCGCATCCACCCCAGGGCGGGCCAAAATATCGTCACGCAGACCGTTACAGATGCAGGTGACTGCATCTGCTGCACGTATCAGGCGCGTCTCCAGATAACGGGTGAGTTGGTACCTCAAGCTACCTTCGTAAGTGGTGCCATGGTCCACCGCTGCATCTTCCCAAAATCCGCGTATTTCATACACAGTGGGGATCTTCAATGCCTTGCCCACCGCAATCATGGGTCGCCCATTCAGTAGGGGAGAATGCGCATGCAGAATGTCGGGTTTTTCCTCTTTAGCCAACTGATACAGCGCCTGTTCTGTGGCCTGCATGAGCGAGAGCTCATGCAACACCGGCAGCTTGCTTAACTTGCTGGGGGTTCGATGAAAGCCATAACCATTAAATTCCTCGTAAGGCGGACCCTCGGCATAGTGTTTCGGGCTGGTCAGGTGCACAGTCTCCCAGCCCCTCGCCCTTTGTGCCTCAAGTATGGCCAAACTGCGAAAGGTATAGCCACTGTGTAAGGGGAGTGAATGGTCGAAGACATGCAAGATTTTCATCTCTAGATTTTAGCCAGCTAAACTGCCTGCATGAACAACAGGGACAACAAGGACAAAGTGGTGCTGTACACCGACGGGGCATGCAAGGGAAATCCAGGTCCTGGCGGCTGGGGGGTTTTGCTGCAATTTCATGGTCCGCTGGGTTTGATTGAAAAGGAGCTGTTTGGTGGCATGGCCATCACCACCAACAATCAGATGGAGCTCACCGCAGCCATAGAGGGCTTAAAGGCACTCAAGCGCCCATGCACGGTGACCTTGCACTCGGATTCCAGTTATGTACTTAAGGGCATCACCGAGTGGCTGCCCAACTGGAAGCGCAACGGCTGGCGCACTGCCGACAAAAAACCGGTTAAAAATGCTGAGCTCTGGCAAGCTCTGGAACAGGCCACTCATGGCCACAGCATAGAGTGGAAATGGGTCAAGGGCCATGCTGGTGACCCCGGTAATGAACGTGCTGATGCGCTGGCCAATCAAGGAGCCTTCAGCTTTTAATGTGCTGCGTCTGCTCAAAAAATATTTCAGGGGTCACAATCTGAAAGCGCACCCGCTTGCGGCACTTTAACAACAACTTGTCGTAGGTCAGTAGGGCCTCAGCCTGCCCCCCAGCGGCGAGCTCTAAAAATTTTTGGTCATCTTTGTCGCGGCATTTAGGAAGGCTAATAGGGTGCTCTACCTTTGCTTGATCTACCCAAGTACACTCACCACGCAGGGCGTCTGCCGAGAGCCTCACCTGCTCTGCACTTTGCTTGAACTGCCTGCGAGCAATCACTTCAATAAACTCCTCAAAGCAATCCTGTCGCAACAGCAACTGGTAATGCCCACGTTGCCAGCCATTTCTCAAGGCGATATGCCTTGGGTCATGAAACACAAACAGGGACAACAAAATATTGGTATCAAGAACTAAGCGCATAAATTATTCGTGCAAGTGAACCGGTAAGCCGGGTTCTGTCGCTGACTTTCATCAACGTGACAATCATTCCTCTGGGCGTGGCGTTGCCGTCACGCTCTAGCTATCTACCCGTGCGCTCCGCGAGCCGCCTCAACGCGCACCTATTTGATATTGCTCCCCGTAGAGGTTACCGCGTTTCACCCGAACTGAATCGGCTCGTCTCTGTGGCCCTATTCCTCACCTCACGGTGGGCGGGTGTTACCCGCTACAGCGCTCTGTGGAGCCCGGACTTTCCTCTGCCTTCCGCCTTGCGGCCCAAGCAGCGATTGTCTGGTTCACTTGCCCCCGGATTATAGTGAGTGGGGCGGGTCTTACGTAGTTCACATCGATATCGCCCTGATCGACAAAAATGAAGCCATGACGCTGGTAAAAGCGATTGGCTGCGCTGCCCAAAAGTGCTGTCACCTGTATCGGTCTATCGGCCTCATCTGCCTGTTTGCACAAGTAAGAGAGCACCCTGCTGCCCCAGCCCTTGCCAGAGGTCTGTGGGCTGAAATAAAAGCGGTCTAACTGCCAGTAAGGACCGACAAGGTCATCTTTGCCGTGTTGGCTGGTATGTGGTGGCCGCGTGCATGCATACAGACACAACCAGCCCAGTCGCTGCGGCAAGTGCTCGTGCCTGATCCAATAAGTCTGTTTTGGCCGATAGTTGTCTACCACATGCTGGCGTGCTTTTTCTGGGCGAAAACGCCCCAGTGCCTCCAGCCCCGGTTGCATGGCCGCGAGGCGAACACATACCAGATCGTCAATATCATCGGCAGTGGTGGGAGCAAAAGAAAAGCCAAGGCCCTGGGTATCCGTCCAGAGGCTTGGCTTGGGCACTAGGCTTGGCTAGGGTTTAGAGTATGTACACCAACACAAACAACAACAACCACACCACGTCCACGAAGTGCCAATACCATGCTGCGGCTTCAAAGGCAAAGTGGTGCTTGGCATCAAAGTGGCCTTTAAGCGAGCGGAACCACATGACGGTGAGCATGATCGCGCCTACCGTCACATGGAAGCCATGGAAACCGGTGAGCATGAAAAAGGTTGAACCATAAATGCCGGAGGTGAGCTTCAAGTTCATCTCGCTGTAAGCATGGCTGTATTCATAAATCTGGCAGGCCATGAATATGGCCCCCAAGACCACGGTGGCCAACAGCCAAGTGGTCAGCTGTTTGCGGTGTCCAGCGATCAGGCCATGATGGGCAATCGTGAGGGTGACGCCAGAGGCCAGCAGCAAGGCGGTATTGATGGCGGGGATGCCCCAAGCGCCCATGGGAGTAAACATCTCGGTGATGTATGGCCCTTTTGATGGCCAAAGTCCTGCAAAATCAGGCCACAGGGATTTTTGGTCGAGACCAGCCAGCTCTGGCACTGAGTGCAGACGGGCATAGCCAAGTGCGCCAAAAAAAGCAGCGAAAAACATGACCTCGGAAAAAATAAACCAGCTCATACTCCAGCGAAAAGAGGTGTCCACTTTTTTACTGTACAGCTTACCTTCTGACTCACCTATCACCTGACCAAACCAGCCAAAAAACAAATACAACAAAATAGCGAAGCCTATGTACAGGCTGTAAGTCATCACTGGCAGCTCGTTCATGATGCCCACGGCACCAAAGCCCATGAAGCCTAAGGCGAGAGCACAAATCAGCGGCCATTTTGATGGCTCAGGAATAAAGTAGGCAGGGGTGGTGCCAGGGGCGTGGGCGGAACTCATGTATTCTCCGGGTTGCAAATAGGTTAGCCGTTGCCTTCCACTTCAAAAAAAGTGTAAGACAGGGTAATGGTATGAATGTCTTTGGGTAATTTGGGGTCGATAACGAAAACCACCGGCATGGAGCGCGTTTCGCCCGCCATCAAGGTTTTTTTCTCAAAGCAGAAACAATCGATTTTTTTGAAATACTCGGCGGCATGCTTGGGGCCATAACTGGGCACTGCCTGCCCCGTCATCCGGCGTGCCTGCTCATTGGTAATGTCGTAATTCACTTGAGTCAGCGCGCCTGGATGCACCTTGAGCTGCGTGGCCTGAGGTTTGAATTGCCAAGGCAATTGACGCACATTGGAGTCAAACTCGATAGTGACGGTGCGGGTTTGATCGACCTGAGTGTTTTCTGCCACCACATCAGGTTTGAGCAAATTACGTACCCCTGTCAGTTTGCAGAAAGCGTTGTACAAAGGCACCATGGCATAACCAAAGCCAAACATCACCACTGCAAAAACAGCAAGTTTGCGCAGCAGGGCCCAGTTTTCAGATTTCAGCAAACTCATGAATTAAATCAAATGCCAGATGCGTGGCAGCCATACTGAGACCATAAAACCTATGGCCAGCAAAGCAAGCAACACACCTGTTTTGGCATTTTTCGACATGACTTTAGTTATTTAATGGTGGGGGGAGTCTCAAAGCTGTGGTAGGGAGCGGGTGAGGGCAAAGTCCACTCAAGACCCTCTGCTCCGTCCCAAGGTTTTGCAGAGGCCTGACTGCCATTTTTCAACCCGTGCAAAATCACAAATAAGAAAAAGATTTGCGCTGTGCCAAACATGAAGGCACCCACGGTAGACACGGCATTCCACTCCGTAAACTGCAGCGCATAGTCAGGAATACGGCGAGGCATACCAGCCATGCCCAGAAAATGCTGCGGGAAGAAGGTGATGTTAAACCCGATCAAAGACCACCAGAAATGAATCTTGCCCAGTTTTTCACTGTACATCTTGCCTGTCCACTTGGGGAACCAGTAGTAGATACCGGCAAAAGCAGAGAACAGTGCGCCCGCCACCATCACATAATGGAAATGTGCCACCACGTAGTAGGTGTCGTGCAGGGGAATGTCGACAGGGGTAAGCGCCAGCACCAAGCCAGTGAAGCCACCCATAGTAAACAGAAACAGAAAGCCCAGGCAGAACAGCATGGGGGTTTCAAAAGAAATGGCGCCATCCCACATGGTGGCAAGCCAGTTGAACACTTTCACGCCCGTGGGCACAGCAATGAGCATGGTGGCGTACATGAAGAACAACTGACCGGCAGCTGGGATGCCGGAAGTGAACATGTGGTGCGCCCAAACGATAAACGACAGAATAGCGATCGAGGCCGTGGCGTACACCATGGAGGCATAACCGAACAAGGGCTTGCGTGAAAAGGCAGGAATCACTTGTGACACCACACCAAAAGCCGGCAAGGCAATGATGTAAACCTCTGGGTGGCCGAAGAACCAAAAAATGTGTTGGAACATGACCGGATCGCCACCGCCCGCCGCATTAAAAAAGCTGGTGCCAAAGTGACGATCAGTGAGCAACATGGTGACCGCACCAGCCAACACAGGCATGGAGGCGATAAGCAAGAAAGCGGTGATGAGCCAAGTCCAGCAGAACATGGGCAATTTCATCAAGGTCATGCCAGGAGCGCGCATGTTCAAAATAGTGGTAATGATATTGATGGAACCCATAATTGATGATGCGCCCATGATGTGCACAGCAAAAATCATCATGTCAGTGCCCATGCCACCTTGCACAGAGAGTGGTGGGTAAAAAGTCCAGCCTGCAGCGGCGGCACCACCCGGCACGAAAAACGAGGACATCAAAAGCACTGCGGCAGGCAAGAGCAACATGAACGAGAGATTGTTCATGCGGGCAAAAGCCATATCAGGCGCGCCAATCATCATGGGGATCTGCCAGTTGGCAAAGCCGACAAAAGCAGGCATGATGGCACCAAAAATCATCACTAAACCATGCAAGGTGGTGAGTTGATTAAACAGCTCAGGTTCGATGACCTGCAAACCAGGGGTAAACAACTCGGCGCGGATCAGCAATGCCATGATGCCGCCGGCAATAAACATCACAAAGCTAAACCACAGATACAGAGTGCCGATATCTTTGTGATTGGTGGAGGTGAGCCAGCGCATGAAGCCGGCTGGGGCGCCATGATGGTGGTCGTCATGAGCATGATGTGCGTGGTCATTTGCATGACCTTGAGCGTGGGTGGTGCTTGCCATTTGATCTATTCCTTATCCTGTGCTTACTTGCTCAAATTAATTTCGACGCGACGTGCTTCCTTGCTGGCGTCGGCGCTGGCGGTGATCACTTCGGGCTTCTTCATGTTCAAGCGATCTTCTGCGATGCCCGCTTTTTTAAGTGCCTCGCGTACTGCCTTGGCGCGGTTTTTAGCCAACTCAGCGTTTTGATCGGCGTTACCGGTGGCATCCACATAGCCTGACAAGTCGAGCTTGGCCTTGGCATCAGCCTTGAGCGCATCGACCGCTGCTGCCAGGCTTTTTTCGGCATCAGCGGGGAGCTCGGTTTTACCCGAAGCAAAGTAGAGTTTCACGGGAAAAGCAGCGGCTGAGGCAGATGTGGCAGCAGCAGCTACGACCGGCTCCTTGCCCTCTTTGCCATCCTTGGCCGCGTACTTGGCTTTCTGCTCTTTCACCCATTTGGCGTAGTCCTCAGGAGACTTAACATCCACTACGATGGGCATAAAGGCGTGCTCTTTACCACAGATTTTGGCGCATTGACCGGTATAACGGCCGGGCTTGTCTACCTGAAACCAGGCATCATTGATAAAGCCGGGGGTGGCGTCCTGCTGCACTCCAAAAGTGGGCATATACCAAGCGTGAATAACGTCAGCAGCGGTAATCAGCAGGCGCACTTTTTTACCTGCGGGAACCACCATGGGGTTGTCCACTTCCAGCAGATAGTCAGGGTTTTTGGCCTGTTCGTTTTTGATCTCGGTGATGGGGGTTTTCAGCTGCGAAAGAAAACCAAAGCCGTCATGTATGTAGTCATAGCCCCATTTCCACTGATATCCGGTGACCTTGATGGTCATGTCGGCATTACTCGTGTCTTTGTTGGCCAGCACCGCCTTGGTTGCTGGAAAGGCCATGGCCAGAAGAATGAAGAAGGGGATGACGGTCCAGATGATTTCCACGGTGTGGCTGTCTGAAAACGTCGCCGGCTTGCGCCCGGAAGCTTTGGTGTGCTTGAACAAAGAGTAAAACATCACGCCAAACACGGCAATAAAAATAACCGTGATCACCCACATGATCGCCACGTGCAGGTCATACTGCATTTGCGCCATATCGGTCACTGGCTTACGGAAATTCAACATCCAGTCTGCATGCGCGCTGTTCATCATAACCAAGCCCGCCAGGCCTGCAAAGCCCGCTAAACCCACGGGAGGGGCTAACTTCAATCGTGACATCTTCGTCCTATATTCGGTGACTAAATTCAGTGAATGTGGTGCTGCGCCTTTTATCCAAGATCCAAACTTCCCCCAGACTATTGTTTATCTGGCTTGGTAAACCATGTAAATAAATCGGAAATCGGGTGGCGCCTAACCCAGCAGTTTAGCAGATTTTCGCCAAAAAACTGGGCTATTTCACCGCCTGCGGGCTGACTGCGGTCACCAAACTGAGGTTTTCTAGGCGAAAATATTTTCTGAAGGCGGCATTGACCTCCTCAGCGGTTAAGCTGGCCACCGCCCTGTCCAACTCCGCCAGGCTTGGCAACTGCCGCCCTGCCGTGCTCAAGATGATCAGGTTGGCCACCAACACATCATTGTTGCTGCGGCGCAGGAGTCGGCCTTGTTGCCAAACGTCTTTGGCTTTGCCCACCTCTTCAACGCTAAAACCCTTGCTCAGAATGTGTTGAATCTCCTCCTGTATGGTGGCCACCACCTTGGGCATGTTCTCTGGTGCGGCAATAGCCGACAAGCCCCAGGCAGCGAGATGATCTTG
>JBDKJU010000299.1:0-4052 GCA_039796435.1 Pseudomonadota bacterium
AGGGGACGATCATCAACATCACCGACATTCACGCCACCCGACCCTTGAAAGGGTATCTCACTTACAACGTCGCCAAAGCAGGTTTACAAGGCTTGACGGCTGCGCTTGCCCGTGAACTGGCCCCCGATGTACGTGTCAACGCCATTGCTCCCGGCCCGATCGCTTGGCCAGATAATGGACAATTTAGTCCACAAGAGCGTGAACATATTTTGGCCCACACCCCCCTTCAACGCGAAGGCGGTATGATTGAAGTTGCCCGTGCTGCCAAGTTTTTTATTTACGATGCCCCATTCGTCACCGGCCAAACTCTGGCTGTTGACGGTGGTCGAGCCATTGCCATTTAAATTATTCAGATGATACAAACCGCCATTGATTTCCAAGCCGAAGTGGACAAACAAAACCCCACCCTGCCTGCGCTGCATTTTGTATTTCATGGCAACAATATATTGCTTGACGAACAGACACAAGTGATGTGGGCAACTCCAGAGCAGCTGGCAGAGGCAAAACGTACTGTGCACCTAGGGCAATGGCAGGGCCATAATCTAGGAGCAATTGCTTTGCCTGAGGGCGTATCCACGGCAGGTGTGTTTAAAAGCCTGCGCAACACTTTTGGCAAATGGGATGAGGGTCAAATCGCCCTTGCCGGCCGTGCTCATCAACTACTGGAATGGCAGCGCACCCATGCCTACTGCGGTGCCTGTGGCACGCTCAATGAACGACAGCCCGGAGAACGGGCCATGCGCTGCCCTCAATGCGAACACAGCAACTACCCGCGTATCGCACCCGCCATGATGGTGTTAGTTCACAAAGGCAATCAGCTGCTGCTGGCGCGAAATGTTAATTTCCCTGCGGGGCGAATGAGCGCATTGGCGGGCTTTCTCGAGGCGGGCGAAACCGTTGAAGAGTGCATACACCGTGAGGTCAAAGAAGAAGTGGGGCTGGAAGTGAATAATCTACGCTACGTGGCCTCACAAAACTGGCCCTTTCCCCATTCGCTGATGCTGGCTTTTCATGCAGACTACCTCGGTGGCGAAATCACCACCGACCCAAATGAAATTGCCGAAGCCAGCTGGTTTGGCCCTGATGATGAGCTGCCCACACTGCCCCCCTCGGTCTCGGTGGCGGCCTATCTCATCAACGATGGCTTGCGCATGAAACACCCCAAGCGTCTCAACGCCGGGCAGACTTGGTGAGCACGGATACCGAGCTCTTTCAGCAGGCATTTGCGCTGGAAGCAAAAGGCGAGCACGCTAAGGCCCAGCATATCTACCACACTATTTTGCGGGCACTGCCAGAGCATCCAGGCGCTCTGCTCAAGCTGGCCGAATATGCCCACGCCCACAAACGCACGCAGGAGGCACTCTCACTCCTGCTGCGCGCGCAAACGCAGGCGCACAAACAAGGATTCTCCGCCCCGGAAATTAATCTCTTGCTTGCCGATGTTTATCTGATTCTTGGACAACACGCGCAGGCGCTCGACCTATACAACCTCCACCCTGAACATGCCCGAGCCGCTATTAACCGCATGGTGTGTTTGGCCAGAATGGCACAACACACAGAGGCCGTGGCCGCAGGCAAATACGCCACCGAACACCATCCCGAGATAGCCGAAGCCTGGCGTTTCTACACCGGATTACTGTCTGAACAAAAAGCCCATCTTGAGTGTCAGCGTAGCCTCAATAGAGCCTTGAGCCACCACCCGCATGATCCGCCATTGCGTCTGCTGGCAGCCAAAAATGCACTCCTACTTGGGCAATACCAACAAGCGGTCAAACAACTGCACGGTCAGCCTTTCGATGCCCCGCACGATGCCGAAACCTTGGCAGTTTTGGGCAGCATACGCTTGGGTCTACGACAAGCAGGCCCAGCCATCGCGGCACTTGAGGGCGCATTAAGTTTGGGCATACGCAGCGCCGAACACCACGATCATCTGGGGCAAGCCTATTTACTCTTGCCCGAGCAATCTGGCCTACCGCAAGCAATCGCTGCCTTCGAAAACGCCCTAGCCATACAGCCCGCACTCACCCCTGCCTGGGCTAACCTGATCAATGCCAGACGCGAACTACTGGACTGGCAGGGCGCAGAGCAGGCTTGGCAATCCCTGCCAAAAAATCGGCAAGACAAACGTTTCTCACCATTTGTGGCCTTGAATCTCCCCATCACCGCCACAGAGATCAAAACCATCATTGAAGATTTTCCTAAGCCTGCCATAGTCGCACTTCCTCCTGTGTGTTGGGCGCATACCGTGCCTAAAATTGCCTACCTTTCTTGTGATCTGCATGACCATGCAACCTTAAGATTGATGGTGGCACTGTTTGAATTACACCGCTTTGAAGTGCATGTGTATTCACATGGACCGGTGACCAACGACGCTCTACAACAAAGAGCACGATGCGCCACCCAACACTGGCACGAAGTGGCAGATTGGAGCGATGATGAAATTGCACAGCACATGCGCGCCGCCGAAATAGACATTTTGGTGGATCTCAAGGGCCACACCTATGGTGCGCGGCTCGGCGTGATGGCGCATCGACCGGCACCTATGCAGTTGCATTATCTTGGCTATCCAGCCAGTTTGTGCGCGCCCGGCGTTGATTATTTCATCGCTGATGAGCTGACCGTGCCGGTAGAACATGAAGGGCATTTTGCAGAAAAAATCTTGCGCCTGCCTAGGTGTTATCAGATCAACGATCACCTGCGCCCTGTACCAGATGTGGGGGCGAGACACATCACCCGTGAACAATTAGGCTTGGATGAATCCCATTTGCTTTTGGCCAGTTTTAATCAGGCCTACAAACTTGAGCAAGACTTGTTGGACATCTGGCTGCAGGCACTCAAACATCATGCGCACGCCAGACTGTGGCTCTACCTTGCCAATGACGCAGCCAAACAAAAAATCACACAACTGGCCCGAGCACACGGCGTCAACGCACAAATTATTTTCGCCTCACGCAAAAACAACATCGATCACCTTAACCGCCTGAGTGCGGCAGATTTGGTGCTGGACAGTTTTCAGATAGGCGCACACACCACGGCCAGTGATGCCCTGTGGGCAGGGGTGCCCATTCTCACTTGCCTGGGTGACCGCTTTTCGGCCAGAGTGGCTGCCAGTGTGGTGCAAGCAGCCCAATTACCTGACTTCATCGCCAATAGCAAAGCACAGTACGCAGAAAAATTACAGCATTTTTGCGCACACGCGGCAGAGCTCGTCAGGGCACGCGAGCACCTGCAGCGTCACAGGCACAGCCTACCGCTGTTTGACAGCCAAGCATTTGTCAACGACTACGAATCACTGCTGAATGTCAGGCTCCACCAGATTTGCAAGTGCAGCTAGAGACTCCTGCCAACCCAGGTAGCACATTTCTGGGGGAATCACCTCGGGCACGCCGGCCTGAGAAATGTCTATCTCGGTGCCGCACAATACCTTTTTAAGTACCACGGTCACCGTCATCACCCCGGGTAAATTGGGGTCGTCAAATTTATCCGTATAGCGCAGCAATTCACCCGGTTTCATTTCCAGATAGTCGCCACCAAAATGATGACTGGCCTCGGTGGTGAAATTGGTGAACGACATTTTGAAACTGCCACCAACACGAGCGTCAAGACTGTGCACCGTGCAGGTAAAGCCATTGGGCGGTATCCATTTTTCCAAGGCTTTGGGGGTAATAAAGGCGCGATACACCTTGTCAGGGGGGGCTTTTAACACACGGTGTAAGCGAATAGTATTGCCAGACATATTGACTCCTTTATAAAAATTTAACTAAGCGCACACCGCTCATTTGCCAGCGTGTGTGGGCAGGAAAAAAATTGCGGTAACTGGCGCGCAGGTGACTGCCAGGACTCAGGCATGACCCGCCGCGCAGTACGTATTGGTTACACATGAATTTGCCGTTGTACTCTCCCACGGCACCTTGCGCAGCCTGAAATCCGGGATAGGCCGCATAGCTACTGCAGGTCCACTCCCAGACATCGCCAAACAACTTGTGTATTGTCTGCCCCGCATCACGCTCGGCAGAATCAGGCTGTAGACGACCGGACTCTAAAAAATTGCC
>JBDKJU010000300.1:0-4688 GCA_039796435.1 Pseudomonadota bacterium
TGCGTCTTGGGGCAGCGACTGACTCCTCTGACCTAGAAGGCCAGATTACCGCACGCTCGGATTTCCGACCCACAAACGAACAAATAGTAGCGACGCTGGCAAAATTCACCGGCACCATTGATCAAACTCCGCCCGCACACTCTGCCATCAAAATTGACGGCAAACGGGCATACGAGCTTGCACGTGCGGGCGAAGCAGTGGAAATGAAAAGTCGCCAAGTCCACATTCATGAAATATGTTTGATTGCTCACCACCAAGATGAGCTGCTCATACGCGTGCGCTGCAGCAAGGGCACGTATATCCGTTCTTTGGCACGCGACCTCGGCGTTGCCCTAGGTTGTCTGGCCCACCTCACAGCACTCAGGCGCGAGGCCTCTGGTGGCTTCACACTCTCCGAGGCAGTGGCGATTGAGCAATTTCGTGCACATCCACATATCGATCACTTGCTGAGCAGTGACGCCTTACTGCTGCATTTGCCTGCCCTGTCTCTAAGTGCGGCGCAAAGCGACAAACTGTTGCTGGGTCAAAGCATAGCGCTCGCACCACCCCCGCCGTATTCAGAGCACAGTCATTTGCGTTGCTACGATCCAGCCAACAAATTGCTCGGAGTGGTTTCCCTTTGTCAAGAGAAAATAAATCCTATTCGACTCATCAAACAAATTAATTGAACATTTTGGCCGCCTTTGTGTCAAAATAACGACAACTTAATTTTTTGAGGTAAACATGTTAGACCGAGATGGCTTTCGGCCTAACGTGGCTATCGTTATAGCCAATGCGCGCAACCAAGTGTTTTGGGGTAAGCGCATCGGTGAGCATTCTTGGCAGTTCCCACAAGGTGGCATCAATCACGGCGAGAGCCCTGAGCAGGCGATGTTGCGTGAGTTATATGAAGAAGTGGGTTTACAGTCAAGTGATGTGAGCATTTTGGGGCGCACGCGAGATTGGATGCGCTATGAAGTGCCGCATCAATGGGTAAGGCGCGAGTGGCGAGGCAGCTACCGCGGACAAAAGCAAATCTGGTATTTGCTGCGTTTAAACACCCCTGATAGCCACGTGAGCCTGCGCAGTACGGAAGAGCCAGAGTTTGATGCCTGGCGTTGGCATGATTATTGGGTGCCGTTGGACAGCGTGATTGAATTCAAGCGTGATGTTTATCGTCGCGCTCTTATAGAGCTAGAACGTTATCTACACAAACCACACGCCCGCCGCGACCGCTTATTTGGTCACAGTTTGGCGCGTATACCCAAGGAGTATCTTCCAGAACTTGCTCCGGGCATGGAAGTAGACCCACACCAAAAATGAGCTTGAAAACAGGCGCGGTGTGTCTGTTTATTGAAGGGTTGAGAATTATTTTTTTGCTTCATTAAGCTAGGGGCAATCGCTGAGTCGCTCGGCCTTGATAAATTCTTTGCGCTCGACCTCATCACCAAATTTATTGCCCTTGGTGTGGGTCTCAAGCGTGTACTCGGTGTCGCTAAGGATGTGCAGGCGCGAGTGGTTTACCCCTTTAATGCCAATAGGTAATTTACACGCCGCCACAATATCAAAAGTGGCATCGTCTATTTTTTTGACCTCTGTTCTGCACAGCAAACTCGCCATGTTAAACAGCTTGCCCAACTCTTTTTGCGGGCTGGCGCAGTAACTGCTGCGACGCACTGACGGCTCGGCATTTGCCTCTCCTATTTTGGTGATCTGCCTCTCCACCTGCCATTGCCCATGTTTTAATTGCGCAGGGGGCAGATCAGCCATGCTGTCTTTGGCGTTCACCCCATACGGACAAAAAACAATGGCGATTAAACTCGAAATGAAGCGACTTTTCATGGACAGAATTGAGCAATAGAAAACGTAATGGTGACAACGAATAAACAAAGTCTGGGCTTACTGCCTAAGGAACTAAGCTCTTTGGATGCCAAACCTTTACAAATGTTCCTAGACCAGTTGTGGCTAGTAGATGGTCTTGCCAAAAATACCCGTAGTGCCTATCGTTCCGATCTACTTGCTTTTGTAGCCTATTGTGCGCAACAAAACCAAACACTGCTAACCGCCCAAGCCTCAGACATTCAGCTGTATCTGGCGCAACTATTAAAAAATCAAAAAGCCAGCTCCGTCAACCGCAAACGCTCAGCGCTGGCACATTTTTTTTTCTGGAGCCAGCAACAGTTACTGCGTTCAGATAATCCTATGGCGCAAATCAAATCCATGCGTCAATCCAGGCACCTGCCTTTTAGTCTCAGTGAAATCGAGATCGAGGCTTTACTCTCTGCCCCTAAGCGCGACACGACACTCGGCATGCGCGACCATGCCATGCTAGAAACACTCTATGCCACAGGTCTCAGAGTAAGTGAATTAGTCGGTCTTAAGACAATACAAATTTCTCTCGACATGGGCGTGGTTAAGGTGATGGGCAAAGGGGCAAAAGAGCGTTTGGTGCCCGTGGGAGAACCTGCTATGCAGGCCCTGTTGCACTATATGAGCAGCGCTCGGCCGCTGCAGTTGCAACAAGGCCAAAGTGATGTGGTGTTCTTAAATAATCGGGGTGAAGGCATGAGCAGGCAAATGTTTTGGCACATTATTAAAAAATATGCCCGGTTGGCAGGCATACAAAAAACACTTTCTCCGCATGGCTTGCGCCACGCTTTTGCCACGCATCTACTTAACCACGGTGCCGACCTTAGGGTCGTGCAATTGCTCTTGGGGCACAGCGATATCAGCACCACACAAATCTATACCCATGTGGCCCGCGAGCGCTTAAAGCGACTGCATGCCATCCATCATCCTCGAGGCTGATATGGGAAATTGGGGCAAAAAAAAGCCACCGCGCGAAGGCAGGTGGCTTTTACACAGCGTTGAAGCTTAGGCTGCGTTGGTAATATTCGAGGCTTGCTTGCCCTTAGGACCTTGGGTCACTTCGAAAGCGACTTTTTGACCTTCCTTGAGGGTTTTGAAACCATTCATATTGATGGCGGAAAAATGTGCAAAGAGATCCTCGCCACCGCCATCGGGGGTGATAAAACCAAAACCTTTTGCGTCATTAAACCATTTTACGGTACCAGTTGCCATGATGTTGCATCCTTATTAAAAGTTAAAAAATTAGTTTGGACCCTACCACGCATACCTGAACACTACGCCGAATAACACATTAGGCTACGAGCTCAATGACAGCAAGTACAAAACCAAGCACTGAACGCGTATAAGAACGACAAACTTCTCCCTTTGTAGCATTTTATTGCCACGATGTCAAGCATATCTGTTGAAATACTTGGCCCTGAAAACAAAAGTTGTCTCAAACACGCTCAATAATGAGCGCAATGCCCTGCCCAACACCAATACACATAGTGCACAGTGCATACCTGCCACCGATGGTATGCAATTGATTCATGGCAGTAGTCACAAGACGGGCACCACTTGCTCCCAAAGGATGGCCAAGCGCTATGGCACCGCCGTTGGGGTTGACCCGCGCATCGTCATCCGCAACGCCAAGGGCACGTAACACCGCCAAGCCTTGCGCCGCAAACGCTTCATTTAGCTCTATCACGTCCATTTGTTTCAAGCTAAGACCAGTCATGGCCAAAACCTTTTCAGTCGCAGGTGCTGGCCCTATGCCCATTACCCGTGGCGCTACGCCAGCCACTGCCATACCAACCACACGAGCTCGTGGAGCGAGCCCATGCCGCTGTGCCCCAGCCTCATTGGCTAATAATAAGGCCACCGCACCATCATTCACCCCACTGGCATTGCCTGCGGTGACGCTGCCATCAGGACGCACGATAGGTTTTAATTTGCCTAAGACCTCAAGGCTAGTATCGCGTGGATGCTCATCTTTGCTCACGACGAGGGCATCGCCTTTTTTTTGCGGAATGCTAACAGGACAGATTTCGCGTTCAAAAAAACCAGATTGCTGGGCCTTCACGGCTTTGGTCTGTGAGGCCAGCGCCATTTTGTCCTGATCTGCCCGACTGATCTGATAATCCAGCGCCACGTTTTCAGCCGTTTCAGGCATGGCGTCCACACCATAAGCGGCCTTCATGGCCGGGTTGATGAAGCGCCAGCCAATGGTGGTATCAAAAATCTGGGCGCTGCGGCTAAACGCACTCTCAGCCTTACCCATAACAAATGGAGCACGGCTCATGCTCTCCACTCCACCAGCAATCATCAGGGAGGCTTCGCCCGACTTGATGGCGCGCGCTGCCGTGCCCACAGCATCCAGACCCGAGCCACACAAGCGATTCACCGTTGCGCCTGCCACTTCGATCGGCAGACCCGCCAACAGCGCCGACATTCGGGCGACATTACGATTGTCCTCCCCTGCTTGATTGGCATTGCCATAAATAACATCATTGACAGCAGCCCAGTCCACCTGCGGATGACGCGCCATCAAGGCTCTGATGGGCACTTCACCGAGGTCATCGGCGCGCACTGAAGACAAGGCGCCGCCATAACGGCCAAAGGGTGTGCGCACCGCATCACAAATAAAAGCGTTAATCATAATAATTCAAATCCGAGTAATTGTTCAAGTGACGCTTTGGATAGACCATCTATGATGCTCATGAGCTTGACGCCTGACGGGGTGATTTCAAAACTGGCCAAATCCGAATACACACGTTTGACGCAGGCAAGCCCTGTGAGCGGATAGGTACAGGCACGCACCAATTTAGGCTTGCCTTGCTTGGTCAGCAAATCCATCATCA
>JBDKJU010000301.1:0-4630 GCA_039796435.1 Pseudomonadota bacterium
ACCAATGTCTATGCTCAGAATATTGGGGAACTGTGCCAGCAGTTGCTGTGCAAAGTGTTTGTTTTCCGCCGCGCTGTCGGGGGCGCGAATGGCGGTGATGAGGCTTGCCGGGGCATCGCGATACGAGCCCACCGGCACCATGGCGAAGAAATTTACCCTGAAACTGTCCCAATCGACTTTGCGTATGCTGGTCAGGGTGAAAGTCTTTTGCTCGCCTTGTTGGTCAAAGCTAAGAGTGTCACCCAGTTTGAGTTTCAAATTTTGCACTATGCTTTCTTCAAGACTGATGCTGCCTTGTTCGCCCGGCGTAAACCATTTGCCCGCCACGATGTGGTTGCTGGGCATGAGATCTGCGCTTTCGCTTAAATTGAATTCACGTTCGATGAGGCGGCGGGCACGGTCGTCTTGTCCTTGCGTGTGTTTGGTTGATTGTCCGTTGATGGCGGTCAGGCGAGCGCGAATCATGGGGTAGAGTGTGCCCCCTTTGACTTGGTGCTGGGCAAAATGTTGGCTCAAGGGCTGAGCTTGCGGGGGCAGGATATTGATGAGAAATTGGTTGGGCGCATCAGTGGGCAGAGCATTGCGCCAGGCTTTAAATAGATCACCAGCAACCTGTGTCAGCATCAGCACCGCCATGACCCCGACAGCCAGGGCCGCCATTTGCACCGCGGTGCCCAAAGGCTTGGCCGCCAACTGCTTTAGGCCCTGCATGATGGGGTGGTGGCGGTCTGAGTAACGCAGGGCACGTTTGAGCATGTGCAAAAAAAACCAGCACAGCAGGCTCACACTTGTGATGAGTGCCAAGGTGCCCAGCAACACCAGCACCGCCAGTTTGATTTCTTTGGCCTGCAACACGGCCACCCCAAACAGGGCCAGCAAGGCTATTCCGTAACGGGCCAGTCCGCTTACTTTAGGGGCAGGCAGGTCACGGCGCAGCACCCGCAAGGGCGACACAGCCACCATGTTGAGCAAGGGCGGCAAGGCAAAGCCCAAAAGCAGAACGATGCCTACCAGCGCGGCGCTGGTAAGGGGGCTTAGTGAGAACATTTATTTTTTATTGTTTTATTTTTTGCTGATGACCGCACAGGCAATGCGTGGGCCGGCGTTGCCAGTGGGCTGGGTTTTGTAGTCGTCAGGATCACGATGCACGATGAGGCCACGACCGATCACATCGGTGGCGCCAGCGCCCACGCTGATGGTTTTGGAGTGAAATGCAAAGCTGGCCTGGCCATTGGCGTCGGCCTTCAGGCTGGGCAAATCACCGGCATGGTGTTCATGTACGGCGTGCTGGCCATGACCTTTGCCCAAGGGGTTGAAGTGCCCACCAGTGCTCATGCCGTCGCCACTGCTGCAGTCGCCTTTTTCATGAATGTGAAAGCCGTGTTCGGCATTGGGCTTTAGACCACTGACACTGCCTGAGATCATGACACTGTCGCCGCTCTGCGTAAAAGTAACCTGACCGGTGGTGGCATTGCCCTTGGTGGCGGTAAGTTGGGCATGGGCACTGGGGCCCTGTTGACTGAGGCCCGCACAAGCGGAGACCAAGAGGGCAGAGAGTAAAACCGAGTAAGTGTGTTTCATAGGGTCTTCCAAATTTTATTTAGGCAAAAACGCCCACAGCAAAAGGCCATGCCCTATGTAGGCAAAGACCAGACCGACCATCAAAGCCAAGACCAAGAGCGCAGAAAATTGTACTGCAAGCAATTGGTAGAGTTGCCACTTCGACGCCCCCAAACAACGCATTAGTGCCATCTGATCGAGCTCACGCGCAATGCTGCGGCGAGTGGCCAGCACCACGGCCACTGCAGCAAGCAGCACCGCCAAAAGTGCGGTGAGTGAGAGAAATTTTTCAGCTCGTTCAAGTGTTGAGCGCACTTCGGGTCGCAGCTCATTGACGGTGTCAACACGCATGCCCGTTTGTGGGTGGCTTTTCACCCATGCGAGGTAGTCGGCGCTGTTGTCGCCCGCCACATGCAAGCGGAAACTGGCGCGGTTGCCTAACTGTAGCAGCTCGGTGGCAGCAAGAGCTTGTTCGTTCATGATCAGTTTGGGCGACATGGTGATAAAGCTGCCGGCGATTTCAGGTTCTTCAGCAAATATATTGCTGATGGTGAATATTGATTTACCCAGTTGTACCTGTGTGCCGGTTTGCGCGCCCAGCTTATCGGCGAGGCGCTCGTCTATCCACACCTCCTGCGTCGCTGGAATGCCAGTGAGTGCCTGGCCTTGGCGGTTCACAATACGTCCGCGCAGGGGGTAGTCTGTTTGTACGGCTTTGACATCGGTGAGCACGGGCATGGTGTTGCTGTCGTTGACTTTGCCGGTCATACTCATGAAGCGCGTGCTCTGGGTGTTGCTTAGGCCTTGCCGCCTGGCCTCGGCGAGATAGGGGGCAGCCGCTTCTTTGACTGGTTTGTCAAAGGCCAACAACACATCTGCCCCTAATAACCCTGCTGCTTGTTGCTTGAGGCTACGCTGCACTTTCTCTGCAAACAAAGATACTGCGCCTACCGAGGCCACCGCCATGGCCAATGCCAATAACAGCACACGAGTCTCAGAACCAGCGGTGTTTTTGAATAAGGCGCGCCTTAAAAAAGTGAGCGCCAATTCAAGCATAGTTGGTCCTTGTGTGGGCGGTGATTTGGCCGCCATGCAGGCGCAGTTGTTGTCCACATTGTGCCGCCAGCGTGAGGTCGTGTGTGACCAAAACCAAGGTGGTGCCACTGCTGCGGTTTAGCGCAAACATCAGTTCGTTGATGGCCTCGCAGGTGGAGCTGTCGAGATTACCCGTGGGTTCATCAGCAAACAACAGCTTAGGCTCATTGACGAAGGCGCGGGCAATCGCCACACGTTGCTGTTCACCACCGGAGAGTTGTTTGGGCGTGTGCTCTAGCCTAGCGCCCAAGCCCACCTTGTCGAGCCAAAGTTTGGCCTGCGCGCGGGCATTGCTTTTGCCCGCCAGTTGCAAGGGCAACATGACGTTTTCCAAAGCGGTGAGGCTGGGCAAGAGTTGAAACGATTGAAACACAAAGCCTATGTGGGTTTTGCGGTACGCGGCAAGCTGTTCTTCAGACAGCGCTGAGAGCGCCTGCGTGTCCCAAAAGACTTCGCCGCTGCTGGCGCGGTCAAGTCCGGCAAGCAAGCCCAATAAAGTGGTCTTCCCCGAGCCTGAAGCGCCGACGATGGCCAGTGTTTCACCGCTTTCTAGATGCACATTCACGTCTTTGAGAATGTGCAGCGTGGTGTTCTCGACAGGAACCGATTTGCACAGCTCGTGTGCCCGTAACAGTGGCGTTGACATGGGGTCTTACAATGTCCTGATGTGGAAAAAAATCATAGTCGTTTTGGCATTCTTTTTTTCAGCCCTGCTCTCAGGCAAAGAAGCCACAAGGGTGTTGGTGGTGGGTGACAGTTTATCTGCTGCCTATGGTATCAAAGAAGAACAAGGCTGGGTGTCCCTGCTGGCCCGTGAACTCACTCAGTATCAGGTGATCAATGCCAGCATCAGTGGCGACACCACCGCTGGGGGCTTGGCGCGTTTGCCGGCATTGCTTGAAAAACACAAACCCAAGCTGCTTATCATTGAGCTTGGCGGTAATGATGGCCTGCGTGGACAGCCACTGAATTTGTCTGAAGACAATTTGTTGCAAATGACTCAAATGGGCGAACGGGCGGGGGCGAAAGTCTTGCTTTTGGGCATGAAGATTCCGCCCAACTATGGGGCAACCTACACCACGCAGTTTGAGCAAATGTATGTGGCGGTCACCAAAAAGACCAAAGCCCATTTGGTGCCGTTTTTTCTCGAACCAGTGGGGTTGAAGTTGCGCTACTTTCAGCCCGACCGCATACACCCCACAGCAGAGGCACAAGCACTCTTGCTCAAGCACGTGCTCCCCGCTATCCAGAAATCATTGAAACAGTGAAACGCAACAAAATTCACCCGGCACACTATCGTGAGTTTGCCTGCATCATCGACGTGCGCACCAGTGAAGAATTTGCGCTTGACCACATACCCGGGGCCATCAATTTGCCCGTGCTTGATGAGGCTGAGCGCCACCGTGTCGGATACACCTACAAACAGACCGCGCCTTTCGAGGCCAAGCGCATGGGCGCTGCCCTCATCTTGCGCCACATCGCCGACATGTTGGAGGGCGATTTTGCCGACAAGCCCAAAGACTGGAAACCATTGGTGTATTGCTGGCGCGGCGGTAAACGCAGTGGCACGCTCACCCATTTGCTTAATGAAGTGGGCTGGCCCGCCGACCAAGTAGAAGGCGGCTATCAGGCTTATCGCCGTTGGGTGAACGAAACGCTCATGAGCTTGCCGCTTGAGTTTCACTACCGGGTCTTGGTCGGCAAGACCGGTGCGGGCAAAACCCGCCTGCTCAACACTCTTGAGGCTTTGGGTGAGCAGGTGCTTGATCTGGAAGGTCTGGCCAAACACCGTGGCTCCTTGCTTGGCGAGTGGGACGAACCCCAGCCCAGTCAAAAAATGTTTGACAGTCTGGTGTGTGCCAAGCTCGGCAGCTTTGACCCCACACGTCCGGTGTACATCGAATCAGAAAGTAAAAAAATCGGACTACTGCAAGTGCCGGAAGTGCTGTTGCAGCGCTTCCGCACCAGCTCGTGC
>JBDKJU010000302.1:0-8753 GCA_039796435.1 Pseudomonadota bacterium
GGGGGGCACAAATGTGCGCGGGTCTTCCCCCAGCATGCGTACAAACGGCCAGGCGATGAGACCGGAGACCGCCACGATGGTGACGCTGGCAATGATGAGATTGGCATTGGCGTAAATGTCAAACTCTTTGCTCGCCAGCGCACTGAACACCAGCATGGGGCCGAGCACGTCCAGCGCCAGACGGTTGACCCATTTCATATCGGGCTTGAACACCCGCCCGAACACCGTACCCACCATGATGATGGCAAGCACAGGACCGATAATTTCAACGATGCGAATGAGCGTGTTCATATTTTTGCAAAGCCATCACAAACAGCACAGCGGTACAGGCGATCAGGCACAGCACTAGGGTAAATGCCTGGTCATAACCCGCGACTTGGTAGCGTCCTTTTTCAGCCGTGGTGAAGCCATTCAACACCACGCCCATGCCGTACTGACAGCAAAACGACAAGCCAAAAATCAGGGTATTAAATCCGGCATTGGCCCGCCCCAAAATCTCCTTGGGCATGTATTGACTAAACCCCACAAATAAAATATTGGTGCCCATGGCCGCAAACCCAAGCGCAAAAAACCAAGGTCGCGGCGCGTATTTGCCAAGCTGCCAAATGCCCACGATCAAGAGCGTGGTGAGCAAGGTATACACGCCCGCCACCTTGGTCATGGACACGTTTTTGGTGGACAGGTATTTGCCCAAGAACGCACTAAAAATATTGCCAGACAACATGCCCCAAGTGACAAAGGCCAAGGGCGCGGCAATGTCGGCCTTGGCAACCCCCGCCACATCTATCAGCCACGGAGTGGCCCACAGGGACTGAAAAGCCAGGGCAAAAGCCAAAGTCAAAGACGGAAAGAGCAGACTCAACACATACTGCGGATGAGCAAACACCTCTGCCCAAGTGCTGTTTGCCGTGGACGTATGTGCAGGTTTGCGACTGGGGGTAAAAAACCCCAGCCACAACGCCGCTGTTACGGCGAGCCCGGCGAGGCCGACAAACAATTGTGACCAATGTACAAAGCCCAGCAACCACTTGGTGGGCACGGTGGCGGTCAGGGCCCCCACACTGCCCACCGCCAACATGCTGCCGTTGAAAAAAGCAATGTTCTGTGGTGCCTGCCAATAGCTAATGGCGCGAAACGCGGCCATCAGCCCCGAAGCCAAGCCCGCACCAATGAGCCCACGGGCGAGGGTGAGCATCACGGTCCGGTCTTGGGCAAACGCGCCCATACCCACGGCCGCAAACAACACGCACCCAAGGGCACACACCATGAGCAAGCAAGCCTCTACATGCTCTGGACGGTGACGGTCAAGCCAGCCCCCCAAGGGGATGGAAATGGCGGCAAATGCAAAAAAATATGCAGCGGTAAGACGGCCCAGAGCCTCCGCATCCAAACCCAGTTCAGCGGTCAGCTCTGGGGCAATGACGGCGTTGACGACGCGCAGCGCATAAGAGATAAAGTAGCCCAGGGCAAAGGGCAAAAAGGCCCGCAGTAAAAACGTCACAGGATGAACTGTGCCAGGTTTTCGTTGCCCGCCACTTCGTCGAGCTTATGATTGACGTAGGCGAGATCCACTGTAAACACACCGTCTTTGGCAATACCCACGTCATAGGCCAAGTCTTCTAACAAACGCTCAAGCACCGTGTACAGCCTGCGCGCGCCAATGTTTTCTTGCCGTTCATTCACGCTCCAGGCAATGTCTGCCAAGCGCCGTATGGCCTCGGGGGTAAAGGTCAGCGCCACCCCTTCCGTGTCCAGCAAGGCCTGATATTGCGTGCACAAACAGGCATCAGTGGCACTCAATATCTGCACAAAATCATCACTCGACAAGGCTGAAAGCTCCACACGGATGGGGAAGCGCCCTTGCAGCTCGGGAATCAGGTCGCTGGGTTTGGACAAATGAAAAGCCCCGCTGGCGATAAACAAAATATGGTCTGTTCTCACCATGCCGTGTTTGGTGGAGACAGCGGTGCCCTCAACCAAGGGCAAGAGGTCGCGCTGCACGCCCTGTCGTGACACCTCGGCAGAGTTGCCCTCGCCACGCGAGGTGATTTTGTCAAACTCGTCAATAAACACAATGCCGCTTTGTTCCACTCGCTTTAAGGCTTGCTGGCGCAGATCGTCTTCGTTAACAAGCTTGTGTGCTTCTTCTTCAGCAAGCTGCTTCAAGGCGTCTTTCACCGTCATTTTTTTGCTGACCCGACGTTCCTGCTTCATGCCTTCAAACATGCCTTGTAGTTGCGTGGTCAACTCCTCCATCCCGGGCGGAGCGAAAATTTCCATGTGCGCCTGTTGCGCCACTTCGATGTCGATGAGCTTATCGTCCCACTCGCCGCTCTTAACTTTGTGGCGGAATTTTTCGCGCGTGGCGTTCACCTGCGGCGGCGATTCAGCCGCATCGGGGCTAAAGTCGATCTCACGCTCAGCGGTTTTGGCAGGGGGCAAAAGCGCATCCAACACCCGCTCTTCCGCACGCAGCGCTGCTTTTTCACGTTCAGCGGCCATCGCCAACTCACGATTTTCCTTAATCGCGCTGTCCAGCAAGTCACGGATAATCGTCTCCACATCACGTCCCACATAGCCCACTTCGGTGTACTTGGTGGCTTCGACCTTGATAAAAGGGGCGTTGGCCAAGCGTGCCAGACGCCGAGCAATTTCGGTTTTGCCCACCCCTGTGGGGCCAATCATCAAAATGTTTTTGGGGGTGATTTCCTGTTGCAGCTGACCTGTCACCTGCTGCCGCCGCCAGCGATTGCGCAAGGCAATGGCCACGGCTTTTTTAGCAGCCGCCTGGCCAATGATGTGTTTGTTTAATTCTGCAACGATCTGCGGGGGGGTGAGGGAAGACATCTCGTCATTTTATTGGACAGTCCCTTGCTTAAGCCCCCAGTACACCAAGCCGCCCGCCACCAGCCCCCAAAACGCCGAGCCAATGCCAAACAGCGTCAGCCCCGAAGCAGCACACAAGAAGGTGACCAGAGCGGCGTCGCGCTCCTCACTGTTTTCCATGGCTCTGGCCAGGCTGCTGGCGATGGTGGACAACAGGGCCAGACCAGCGATACACACGATAAAAGCCTTGGGGAAAACCGCCAACACACTCACCACAGCAAACCCGGCCAGTCCGACGAGAAAATAAAACACCCCCGCCGCCATGGCTGCCTGATAACGCTTGTGCGGGTCAGGATGGGCTTCGGCCCCCGCACAGACTGCGGCCGAGATGGCCGCCAGATTCAGACTGAAACAACCCAAAGGCGCCGCCAAGGTGGTGAACAAGCCCGTGTGTCCCACCAAGGGCGAAAGGGCAATGCGGTAACCGTTGGCCTGCATCACCGCATAGCCGGTGAGATTTTGCGAACACATGGTGATGATGAACAGGGGCAAGCCCAGACCAATAATCACCTGCGTGTTCCAGCTTGGGCTCACCCAGGTCAAACGCGCCAGCGACAGCTCAACCTTTTGCCAGGCAGTCTCTGGGGCAATGAGCGCAATGCCCACCAGCAGAGCCACTGGCACAGCGTAGCGGGCATTCCACTTTTTCATCGCAAAAAAGCTAAGCAACATGATTCCAATCAGCAGCGGCGCCTGTGCAAATCCAGCAAAAGTATCCACGCCGAAACGCAACAACACGCCCGCCAGCAAGGCCGTGGCCAGACTTTGCGGGATGCGCTTCAGGCTGCGTTCAAATAAACCGCTGTAGCCCGCCAGCATGGTGAGCACGCCACACACCATGAAGGCGGCGACGGCTTCGCCCAACGAGGCTTTCACGCTCGAAGCAATCATCATCGCTGCCCCGGGAGTGGACCAGGCAATGGTGATGGGTTGCCGATAATGCCAAGAGAACCACAGGCAGCCCGCCGACATGCCCAAGGACATGATGAGCAACCAAGAAGCAATTTGGGCCTGCGTGGCACCCAACTGGCTAGCGGCCGTCACCACCAGCACGGCCGAACTGGTAAAGCCCACCAACACGGTCACCAAACCAGCCACCCAAGTGGACACCGTGCCGAAATTTAATTGCATTCTTTCACCTCTGCTTTAGTTTGTTATTTGGTCAAGCTCAAGGTCGTGATGCCCCCAGGGCACACATTCTCGCACCAACATTGTTTGCGCCACACATCGGGGTGTATGGCATCCATGCTGCTCCACACGCCGAGTTTCTGCTTCTGCGCCCGTTGCTGTAACACCAAAGAGCGTGGGTCACGCACCCAGGCCGGATTGGCAGTGGTGTAGGCCAAGCCCTGCGCCAACATATGTCGATGTAAAAATTGCTGCTTCACCACGACATGGCACACTTGCCGATGGTACTTGTCGGTGTCAAAGCAATAGGCAGTCGCCTCACTGTTTTTTGGGGCGATTTGTTGCAAGGTCTGTTTGGCGGTTTGCGCCCAAGGCTGGCCAGGACGATCTGTGCGCTTAGGCTGGGCGCAGGACAATGCCGAGACCGGCCCGGCATGATAAGTCTCTGGCGCATCAATGTCCGACAAGCGAATGGTCTCTACTGTTTCGACCTTGTCTTTGTTGACACGCAAGCCCAGTGTGTCTCCATCTCCCACCCAAGCGATACGCCCTTTTAATTCCACCCCCGGCTGAACATCGGGCTGATAAACAGCTTGATAAGCGGTCTGTGCCCCTGCGCTCATCATTGTCAAAGCCAGGCCAGCAACAAGAAATTGTTTCATTGCCGGATTGTACGGGCGCGGGTAAAATGCCGTTCTTAACATTTTGGTCAAACATTGATAATGCAGTGTTTGGGCTGTATGGTTGACTCTTCTCATCCAAAAAATTCCCTTTATGCTGCCGCGCTGATCGCCATGGGAGTCGTCTACGGCGACATCGGCACCAGCCCGCTGTACACCATGAATGAAGTGTTCTTCCCAGAACACCACCCAGTCCCCCTGACGCGGGAAAATATTTACGGCATTTTGTCGCTGATCTTCTGGGCCCTCACCTCGGTGGTGTCCATCAAATACGCCCTCATCATTTTGCGCGCCGATAACCAAGGCGAAGGTGGCACCATGGCCTTGCTGTCTTTGGCCTTGCGTGCGAGCACCAAAAGCCGAACCCGCCGCATGCTGACGCTGGCGGGCATTTTCGGGGTGGCTTTGTTTTTTGCCGACTCCATCATCACCCCGGCCATGTCGATTCTGGGCGCGGCAGAGGGGTTGCCGCTCATCCATGACAAACTCAAAAACTGGGTGGTGCCTGCCACTCTGCTTATTGTGGTCGCCCTGTTCCTGATGCAAAGCCGCGGCAGCGGCAAGATGGGCACTTACTTTGGCCCGATCATGGCCTTATGGTTCGCTACGCTGGCGGCACTGGGTGCTTATCATGTCTTTCAAAATCCCGGGGTGTTGCGTGCCTTGAGCCCGCTTTATGGTCTGCAGTTCGCACTGGAAAATCTGAAAATTGCCGCCGTGGTTTTTGGTGCCGTCACCTTGGCCATTACCGGTGCCGAAGCTCTCTATGCCGATATGGGCCACTTCGGCCGCAAACCCATACAAATCGCTTGGTTCGGCTTCGTCATGCCTGCCTTAGTGATCAACTATTTTGGGCAAGGTGCCTTGCTGTTGCACAGCCTTGACACAGGTGTCGTCATCAAGCACACCTTTTATCAGCAGGTGAATCATGAAGGCCTGCGTCTGGCTTTGGTGGTGCTGGCGATGTTGGCTGCCATCATCGCCTCACAGGCAGTGATCTCTGGGGCTTTCTCCATTGCCCGTCAAGCCATGCTGCTGGGCTTTAGTCCAAGACTCACGGTAAAACATACCTCGCATCAAGCGCAAGGACAAATTTATCTGCCAGCAATTAACTGGCTCTTGTGTGCATTGGTGGTGTTGGTGGTGCTGGAGTTTCAGACCTCATCCAAACTCGGTTCTGCTTATGGTTTTGCGGTCACTGGGGCGATGGTGATTGACACGCTGTTGATGATCGCAGTGATCACTGGCTTATGGAAATGGCCACGCTGGCAATTGGCGGTATTTGTGGGGGTGTTTGCCATCATCGATGGCGTCTTCTTCCTCTCCAACGCGGTGAAGATCCCCAGCGGGGGTTGGTTCCCTCTCATCATTGCCCTCGGCATTTTTATCATGATGACCACCTGGAACCTGGGCCGCCGTCTGCTTGCCGACCAGCGCCGCGCCAATGCCTTGCCCATGGCCCCCATGATTGATCACCTGTGTGCCGATGCCAAGCGCGTGGAGGGCACCGCCGTGTTCATGACCGCCAACCCTGATGACATGCCCGCGGCCATGTTGCACAACCTGAAGCACAACCGAGTGCTGCATGAGCGGGTGGTGCTGCTCACGGTCAAGATTGAAGACGTGCCCCTGGTGCCACGCGAAGACCGCGTAGAAGTTGAAGAGATGGGGGCGGGCACCAATTTTTATAAGGTGTTGGTGCGCTACGGCTTTATGAACACCCCCGATATTCCTAAGGCCCTGCTCGGTTACCAAGATGGCATCATCAGCTTTGACATGATGGACACCTCGTTCTTCGTTTCACGCGAAACCTTGGTGCCGGAAAAATCAAGCAAGATGGCGGTTTGGCGCCAGCGCCTGTGTGTGCTTCTGGCGCGTAACTCTCAGCCCGCCCATGCCTTCTTCAAGATCCCCACCAACCGCGTGCTGGAGCTTGGGGCACAGGTCAAGCTCTAGATAGCGTTGTCCCAAACAAAAAAAGCGCTGCGAACCAAGTTCAGCGCTTTTTTTATTCATGCCCTAAATGCTCAGCCCATGCGTTGCTTGAGCAAATCATTCACCGCGCTCATGTAGCCCTCAGTGGTGAGGTAGGGATGATCGGGGCGAATCAAAATCGCAAGGTCCTTGGTCATTTGTCCTTTTTCCACCAGATCGATACACACTTTTTCCAAAGTGTTGGCAAAGTTCACCACCTCTGGGGTGTTGTCCATGCGCCCACGATACTGCAGACCACGCGTCCAAGCAAAGATAGAAGCAATCGGGTTGGTCGAGGTGGGCTTGCCCTCTTGATGCATGCGGTAATGGCGAGTGACGGTGCCGTGTGCTGCCTCAGCCTCTACGGCCTTGCCATCAGGGCTCATCAGCACCGAAGTCATCAAGCCCAGCGAACCATAGCCCTGCGCCACGGTGTCTGACTGCACATCACCGTCGTAGTTTTTGCAGGCCCAAAGATAGCCGCCACTCCACTTCAGATTCGATGCGACCATGTCGTCAATCAGGCGATGCTCATAGGTCAGGCCGGCAGCCTCAAACTGTGGCTTGTATTCCGCGACATAGACCTCTTCAAAAATATTTTTGAAACGCCCATCGTAGATTTTCATGATGGTGTTTTTGGTGGACAAATACACAGGGTATTTACGCGCCAGACCGTAGTTGAAACACGCGCGTGCAAAGCCTTTGATGGATTCATCTAGGTTGTACATGGCCATGGTCACGCCCGCGCCGGGGGCGCTGAACACGTCCTTGACAATGGCGGGGCTGCCGTCAGCAGGTTCAAACACCAGCTTGAGCTTGCCTGCACTTTGAAAGTGGTAGTCGGTGGCACGGTACTGATCACCAAAGCCATGACGGGCCACCACCACGGGCTTGTTCCAATGCGGCACCAAACGGGGCACGTTGCTGCACACAATAGGCTCGCGGAAAATCGTGCCGTCAAGAATATTGCGGATGGTGCCATTGGGCGACTTCCACATTTGTTTGAGACCAAACTCTTTCACCCGAGCCTCATCAGGGGTGATGGTGGCACACTTCACTGCCACGCCATACTCGCGGGTGGCATTGGCTGAGTCAATGGTAATCTGATCATTCGAGGCGTCACGTGCTTCAATGCCCAGATCGTAGTATTTCAGATCAATGTCCAAATAAGGCAAGATCAGCTGCTCACGGATACGCTGCCAAATGATGCGGGTCATTTCATCGCCGTCCATCTCGACGACTGGGTTTTTAACTTTGATTTTTGCCATGAATGCTCCTAAATAATTTTGCGTGGCTGAGAAAAGAGTAACTTCCCATTTTAGCCAAAAACAGCAGCACTCACCACCGAAACAAGTTGGAGACGCCGGACTAGGCTAGTCCAGCAAGCTCTTGCGCAAGGCTCTGTTTATTGGCGCAGTATTATTGGCACAACATCATGGCGATGCGGGCCTTCACTGCTGGCAGCGGGGTGCTGGGTATTGGGCTTTTCTCGGTGGGCAGCACTTGGCCCTCACTGCAACGCGTGGTGACCCACACCCTGATGCCCTGTGCCAGAGCGTCGGTAGCCGCCCGCTCCACCCTATGATGCAAAGAACCATTGCCAGTGCCCGCAATCACCAGCCCCTGTAGCGCTTGCTCCTGGTCAGCCAGCAACAGCTCAATCATGCGTCCTGTTGCGCCGGCATGACTGAGCACAATTTCTACTCTAGGCAGGGGCAACTTAAGCTCTGCCAAGGGCAACAGCACGGCATTCGCAGGCCAAGGCCGGTTCAGACGCACTCGCCCCTCTTCGACAAAGCCCAAGCAACCTGCCTCTCCCGAGGTGAAGGCCTGCAGACGATAAGGGTGTGTCTTGCGCACCGACACTGCGTCATGCAGTTCGCCAGCACACACCACCACCACGCCCCGCGCACCACTGGTCGAAGCCACCGTCAAGGCATCGCGCAGATTTTGCGGCCCGTCAGGTGATGCCGACGTGGCCGGGCGCATAGCGCAGGTGAAGACAATCGGCTTGTCTGCCACGAGCACCGAGTGCAAGAAAAAGGCGCTCTCTTCCAAGGTGTCGGTGCCGTGCGTGACGACGAT
>JBDKJU010000303.1:0-9730 GCA_039796435.1 Pseudomonadota bacterium
CGCTTTGAATGTACTGCCGGTTTTCAACCAACGCCCCACTGCCCCACTTTCCACCATTTTTTGTTCATCACTGCCTGAGGTGATGAAAAAATTGTCCAGATCGGGGTTGTAGTACTCCACCACGATATTGCTGCCGCTAGAGGTGCTTGCTGCGGTGCCCGTGGTGCTCAAGGCAAGACTGGTGGTGGCCGTGTTGCCCGTGACCGTAACGACCACACTGCTGCTCAAAGCGCCCACGCTGCGCGGCGCGGCATACACATTAAAAAAGCAACTGGCACCAATGGCCAAGGTTGATTTGCAGCCATTCATCAACACGAAATCAGCACTGGGTTTACTCAGGCTAAGCCCGGTCAAACTCTGCCCACTGACGTTATTCACGGTAATGGCAATGCCCGAACTCATGCTGCCCACTGCGGCATTGCCAAAAGCGGTAGATGTGCTGGACAGGCTCACCGCCGCGGCCACAGCACCGGTTGGGTTAGCAATATAGGCCGCAATGTTATCAAGCTGCGTGGTGGTGAATACCCCCTTCAATATGCTCATGCCTCCCAAATCTTTGTTGATGGCATTGGTGATTTCACTGGATTTATTGGCCGCTTTTTGCACGCCATTGATATTGCTTTTCACATTGCTGCCGTGACAGGCAGAGTTACTGCAATGGAGGTTGTAGTCCGCCAAGCCTTGGTTGAGATCTGCGGCTTGCGCGCTGCCCAAGCCAATTAAAAACAAAAATAAATATTTGTGCAACTCATGTCTCCGATAAGCATTACTAACTATGATGAAGTATCAGCCGAACCACGGCATTGATCACATGATGCTCAATTTATCCTAAGGTTCCTTAAGGGGTTCTTAAACGGGTCGATGACCTGACAAGCGGTGCCTTGCAGATCACGAAGTATGCTGCGCATCCATGTTATTTGGCGCTTGGCCAGTTGACGGGTGGCAAAAAGGCTTTGCGCCTGACACTCCGCCCAAGTCAGCTCCCCCGCCAAATGCGCCCACACTTGGCGGTAACCCACCGCGCGCATAGAGGTCATCTGTGCATCAAGCTTATATTTTTTCTGCAGACCCTGCACTTCCTCCACAAGCCCAAGTTCAAACATGCTGCGCAGACGTTGCTCGATGCGCAAATGCAAGGCCGTCCTGTCCTCCGGCAACAGCAAACACAGTTGCGGCGAAAAACCTGAAAGAAATTGCGTTCGTCTGCCCTGAACCTGCGACAAAGGAGTGCCAAGAACAGCGTATACCTCCAGCGCCCGCTGTATTCTTTGCGCGTCATTAGGCTTGATCTTTTGTGCCGACTCCGGGTCAAGTGTGCTCAAACGCGCATGCATGGCTGGCCAGCCTATCTCGCTGGCCTGTGCATCGAGGGTTTGACGTATGTGCACATCTGCCTCCGGTAAGTCTGACAAACCATTTAACAAGGCATGCACTGTCATCATGGTGCCACCTACACACACAGGAGTTTTGCCACGCTGAACGATAGACTCTGCCGCGCACTGAACCTGACGACAGGTGTCGGCCACCGACAGGGTGTCGGTAGGATCAATGACATCAATGAGGTGATGCGCTACCGATGCTCGCTCGGCAGGCGTGGGCTTGGCGGTGCCAGTGTCCATGTCACGGTAGACCAAGGCCGAGTCAATGCTGATGATTTCAATGGCCTGCTGTGCAGCAAGCTCCAAAGCCAGGGCAGTCTTGCCGCTGGCGGTGGGACCAATGATAAAAGACAGAGGAATGGATGAAATCTTGTCTTACCCCTAATGTCAGGCTGAACCGACTTAGTATGACCTTGATTGAATCTTGAATCGTCTCAGTTGGACTCTAAGGAGATTTTTTTCTCGGTGGCAATTTTGCGCCATTTATCAAGTTCGGCTTTAATTTGCGCGGCGAACTGCTCTGGCGTATTGCCCACAGGATAGGCAGTTTGCTCTTCCAGTTTTTTGATGAAATCAGGGTCTTTCAGCGCCTTCACCACCTCTTGGTACACCTTAGCAATAATGTCTTTAGGGGTGGCCGCAGGGGCCACCAGCCCATACCAGGTCTCGGCCTCGTACTGTGGCAAGCCAAGCTCGGCAAAAGTTGGCAGATTGGGAAACTGTGCCACGCGTTTGGGGTAAGCCAAGCCGATGGGGGTAAGTCTGCCCGACTTAAGATGCGGCACGGAACTGGTCAAATTGTCCCAAATAATTGGCACCTGCCCACCCACCACGTCATTCAAGGCAGGGCCAGCGCCCTTGTAGGGGATGTGCTGCACGTCCACGCCCGCCATGACTTCAAACAACGCCATGGCCATGTGCCCGACACCGCCGGCGCCAGAGCTGGCATAGCTGTATTTGCCCGGATTGGCTTTCAGCTCAGCGATGAATGACTTGTAGTCTTTGCCGGGAAATTTTTCAGTGTTCACTGCAATCAAACCAGGCACACTGGCCACATTGGTAATGGCGGCAATATCTTTTAATGGATCGTACTTCAAGCCTTTGTACACCACTGGATTCGTGCCCATGGTACTGACCGATGCCATGCCCAAGGTATAGCCATCGGGAGTCGCACGCGCCAACTCGGTCATGCCCACCGAGCCACCAGCGCCGGCCTTATTGTCCACAATCACTATCCAGCCCGCCTGCATGGTCAACTTTTGGGCTAGGAATCGAGCCACAATATCCGTTGAGCCCCCTGGCGCAAATGGCACAATAATCTTGATGGGTTTGTTCGGGTATGTCTGTGCCTGTGCTGCGCCCACCAATGCCAGAGTGGCGGCACAAATGCATGAAATGAGTGATACCAATTTCAATTTCGTCTCCTATTTAACGCTAAACTCGTATGATAACCGGAGAATAAATTGGACTTAGGATTAAGCAACAAGACGGCCCTGGTGTGCGCAGCCAGCAAGGGTTTGGGGCGTGCCTGCGCCGAGGCTTTGGCTGCTGAAGGGGTGCGCTTGGTCATCACCGCACGCGGCGCAGACACACTAGAAGAAACTGCACACTATCTACGCTCGCACTTTGGCGCTGAAGTCACCACAGTGGCAGGCGACATCACCACTGAAGCAGGACGCGCTCAAGCCTTGGCGGTGTGTCAATCTGCCTTCGGCATGCCCGACATTCTCATCAACAACGCGGGGGGCCCCAAGCCTGGCGATTTTCGCGACTGGGGTCGCGCGGAGTGGCAAGCGGCAGTGGAGGCAAATATGTTCACCCCCATAGAACTCATCAAGGCCTGCACACCTACGATGATGACCCGACAATGGGGCCGTGTGGTGAACATTACCTCCAGCGCAGTCAAGGCCCCTATCCCTGAACTTGGCCTCTCGAACGGTGCGCGCAGTGGCCTGACGGGTTTTGTCGCTGGCGTGGCAAGACAACTCGCCGAGCACGGCATCACCATCAATAACTTGTTGCCCGGACTTTTCTACACCGATCGTCTAAAGAACAACTTCGCCTTTCTTAGTGACAAGACCGGTAAAACACATGCGGAAATCTTCGCCGCCAAATCAGCAGCAAACCCCAGCAAACGTCTTGGCAATCCGGCTGAGTTTGGCGCTGTGTGTGCATTCATGTGCAGCACCCAAGCTGCGTATCTGAACGGACAAAACATCCTCTTGGACGGGGGCAATTACCCAGGCACCTTCTAGCTCTAGCGTCTGCACCGACGTGCAGGCGTAGGGGTACTGGCATAGATCAGACAGGCCATTGGCAGACAGGCGCATCCGACACAAGCAGAGTGGCCAACAACAGGCAGCTTTTTTTAACTGTGCTTGGCCTGCTGCAAAGGAAACTCAACAATAAAAACAGCCCCTTTTTCGTCTGGATTGCCTACATACAGATGCCCAAAATGCATATCAACAATGCGTTTTGCAATGGCCAAACCTAGACCGCTTCCAGGATAATGCGCTGGCGCAGTGCGTGAAAATTTTTGAAATATTTTTACCGCATCTTGCGCCCTCACCCCTGGCCCTTGATCGATAAACTGCACACGAAAAATGCCCTCAAGCGTGGATTTTTCATAACGAATAATAATGCGCGCATTGCGGGGACTGTGGTGCACGGCATTGACCAGCAGGTTGCGAAACAATATGGCCACTGTCTCCTTGTTCCCCTCAAACCCACAATTCAAGCTCCCTTCAATCACTATCTGCACTTTTTTTGTGTCTGCGAGGGGCAGGACGGTTGGCAAACACTCATTGATCATGTCTGTCACATCAAGCGCCGCAAAACTCAGATTTTGAGTCGCTTCCAGCATGGCCATATTCAACAACTGATTCACCAAGTGTGTGGCACGCTTGCTGCTGTTCAAAATTAATTGAATCACCTCCACTCTTTGTTCAGCCTCACGCGCTGACAAGGCATTTTCCGAGTGCAGTTGAATATTGGTCAAGGGTGTTCTCAACTCATGTGCCGCCACGGTGATGAACTCCTTCTCAAGCTCACGTGCCTGATTGAGTTTATTGATTAGATCATTGATGGCAAACACGAGGCTGTGTAGCTCTTGTGGGGTCTCATAAACAATGGGGCTTAACTTATCACGAGGTATTTTTTCAATACGTTCACTTAGGGCATAAATGGGGTGCAGCACAAACTTGGTCAAATAAAAGGCCAACACAGAAACCACTGCCAGACTCAAAAGCAAAGGGTATAAAAATGTTTCAGCCACGTCATAGGCAAGGGCATCACGACTGCCTTTGGTGACCAAGGTGCGTACCCACAAATGCTTGCTGGCATCATACTCGCTGTAGCTTCTCCATGCCTGACCTTGGGCGTTCAAGTCTTTAAACCCCGTGGCCACAGGAGCAATAAAAAAAGGCACTTGCGGCCCAAGCTCGACAAGCAGCTCCCCCTTGGTAGACCACTGCTGCAAGCTGATCAAGAGCTCATAATCATGAGCGATTTTTTTATCAATAAAGTGCGGCCCGCGCTTCGCCACCAATGCCTCCGCAGACAAATACGCAGCGATGCGACTGGCCGACACCAGTTCCCCATCAATCAATTCTTCAGCCTCATGAAACATCTTAAGCAAAACAATGACTGATACCCCCACCCAAATAAAAATCACTATTGAAAAAATGGAGTACTGCAATCTGGATTTAATGGAGCGCATGATGATGCCTGCCGATCAATTTTTACGCGGATAAACAATAACCCGCACCGCGTATCGTTCGGATCAAGTCACTGCTCATTTTTTTTCTTAGGTTAAACACATAAACTTCTATCGCATTGCTCTCAACTTCGCTGCCGTAACTGTATACCGCATCTTCTAACTTTGCGCGACTGAATACAGCGCCGGGATTTTCCATCAGTGCCGCTAGTACAGAATATTCCTTGGCTGACAGATTTATTGGCTGGCCGTGGTAACTCACGCGGCGAGAGACGTAATCCAACTCTACGCCAGCAAATGTACTGGCTGACACAGTACGTCCATTGGCGCGTCTTGAAATCACTTGCATCCTGACCACCAGCTCTTCTATCATGAATGGCTTGGTCATGTAATCATCAGCCCCCTCGCTTAAACCAGTAATTTTGTCGTCAAAGTTTTGTCGTGCCGTCAACACCAGAACAGGTATATTTTTTAACGACTGCTGAGATTGCTTATCGCGTCTCAACCATTTAAGCAATTGCAGTCCGGACCCATCAGGCAAGGTCAAGTCAAGCAAGATCAAGTCAAATTCTTCTGTCTCTAAGAGACTCTTGGCCTGCGCCACAGAGCCCACCTGATCCCAAGCAATTGAGCGTTGATTAAAAGCGATCTGCAGCCCGCGCGCCAGCACTGCGTCGTCTTCCACAATAAGTACTCTCATGTCTCTTGTGTGCTGATCTGCCGATTCGCTCTACAGCGTCCACCGCATCTACTGCTTCTATGGATGCTATGGATGCTATGGATGCTATGGATACTATAGACGGTATAGACTTTATTGATTCTCATGAATAGGGGTGCCCTTAGTTTGGGTCATGGTTAAACCGGTGTCCGTGGCGATGACTGTGTGCTTTATCAAGCCACCTGTCAGCGGATCGTAATACGATTCGAATATGCTGCCATTGTTGCGCACACCATAATACTCGTAGCAATTTGTCGATGAGAGTTTGAATTTGATTAAGGCAACCTCTTTCATGTCAATCTGTGCCCGCACCAGACTCTCTTTCATCCACCTAGAGGCAGGTGATTTGGTACAAATTTTCATGTCATTGGGCGGGCTTGCCCACACGCTCTGCACACAAGCAAAACACAGAGCAACACCCAGCAGATGAAACCACAATAATTGATGAGCTGCACGCATACTCTCCACCTTTTTACAAAATCATGATAGGAGTACATTTTGACCAAGCTGTCTTAAGACAGGCTTAAATCTTAGTTAAATTTCTATTAAACCCTGTTCAACCCGAACGTCAATGCCCCGCCAAAATACTGAGCGCCTCTTCCAGCACCCGATCGCGCTGCACTTGCAAGTCCTGCACCAGCAAGGGACGTGGCAAGTCAGGCACTATCCCCCTACCCTCGACTTTGTCGCCGTTGGCGAGCTTAAAACCAATCTCACTGTAGGCGAGCTCACCACCACCTGAGAGTTTTAAAGTCCCCAAATATCCCAGCAGACAACCACAGGACGTTTGTCCCATCACGCGTGCCCGACCCACGGCCTGCAAGCCTCCGGCAAAGGCCTCACTGGCACTGGCACTCGCTTCATTCATGAGAATGATGATTGGGGCTTGATAGGCATTGCCCCGCCCCCTCACCTCCAAGGTCGGCTCAATCGCCGTCAAGCCCAAAAGCCGCACAGGACGACCCGAGCGGGTTTCAATCTTGGCTAAGTGAGTAGGGGCCACAAAAAACTGTTCTGCCACATTTTTAACCATGGCCAGCGCACCGCCGCCGTTGTTGCGCAAATCGATGATCAAGCCTTTGGTTTCCTTAAGCTCGTCTATTCCCTTAAGCACTGCGGCTTCCAGACTGAGGCTAAATCCACTCCAGCGCAGATAGCCCACATTTCCGGGCAACACTCTGTGCATGGCACTGTGGTGCTGATTGAGTTTCATGCCCTTGCCATGTACCACCATGTGACTGCCATCATGATGTTGCACACGCAAGGCCACTTGCTCTTCAAACAACAGCATTTCCCGCAAAGCCACCCGCTCACGTGTCCAGGCAGTGGAGCTGGCCTTGGTGGCACTTAAACGACGCGCAAACACAGCCCCAATGTCCTCATTATTTATGGCCAATACCTGCTGGCCCGGCCGCGCCCCGACCCAGGCAAAATCAGAATTCGGGTGCACGCTGCGCAAATAAAAACGATCTGCCAGACGCATGAGGGAGATGCCCAGAGGATCTATTTCCTGCGCCTGCAAGCGCGCCACCTGCTTGGGTGAAGCCACCCGGGTATGCGCATCGGCCAACACCCCCAGCATACGATCCATGGCCAGCCAAAATTCATCTTCGTTGACTGCGTCCATCACGCCCCGCCGACTGTTCTGCACATGGCCGCGCCAGTCCACGCCATGGTGTGTTGGATCGAGGTAGTAGCGGTCTATGGTGTCGGCGAGCTGCTCAAATGCCAAGTGGCGTTGTGCCTGAGTGAGCGTGCCTGCCTGCTCTTTGTCAGGTGAAATACGCCGCCCGATAATATTGTGCGGGTCTAGTGTTTGGCAGCCCAGCAAAAGCAGTACAAGCAGCCAACGCAAATATTTCATCTTGAGCTCGACAGCGGCTTCATCTCCGGCACTTGCATGCGCGGCCGCTGGGCTTCCACCTCGCTTAGTGCATCGACCAGACGCATGCTTTTGCTGCGCTCGCGCAAATGCTGGTACACCACGGTGCCCTCCATTTTCCAAGCCATTTCTGCCTCGCTCAAAGCGCGAATCACTTTGGCCGGACTGCCCATCACCAGACTTCCGGGAGGGATAATCATTTTCGCTTTGACAAAACTCATGGCCGCCACAATGCTGTTGTCGCCGACTTCGGCATCGTCATTCACCACACTATTCATGCCGATAAGCACATTCTTACCTAAGCGACAGGAATGAATCACCGCACCATGTCCAATATGGCCATTTTCGCCAATGACCGTATCGTTGCCGGGAAAACCGTGCACGCAGCAGTTGTCTTGTACATTGCTGCCACGCCGAATAATAATGCGGCCAAAATCACCGCGCAAAGAAGCACAAGGCCCGAGATACACGCCCTCTTCCACAATCACATCGCCAATGAGTACGGCGCTGGGGTGTACGTAGCAGGAAGGGTGCACCACCGGGGTCAGCCCTCCCATTTCATACACCTGAACCCGCACTAGGCCACCCACTGACGTGCGTTTCTGAATACGCGCATCCATGGCGAATCTTCGCCCCAGTCTTTGGGATGCCAGGACATTTGTACCGTGCGATGCACACGTTCAGGATGAGGCATCATGATGTTAAAACGTCCATCAGCAGTGGTGAGGCCGGTAATGCCCAAAGGACTGCCATTGGGGTTTAGGGGGAACTGTTCGGTGGCCTGACCAGTGCCGTCGATGAAACGCATGCTCACCAATTTTTCGGCGGCATTGAACTGCTCTTCATCACGGAACTCGGCAAAGCCCTCGCCATGCGAAGTCACTATCGGAATGCGTGACCCACTCATGCCTTGCAAAAAGATTGACGGAGTGTCCTGCACCTCCACCATCACCAGACGTGCCTCATACTGTTCGCTGGCGTTACGAGTAAAACGTGGCCAGTGCTCTGCCCCGGGAATGATACTGGACAGTTGTGCCAGCATCTGGCAGCCATTGCACACGCCGAGCGCAAAGCTGTCACTGCGCTCAAAAAAAGTTTGAAATTGCTGACGCAAATTTTCGTTGAACAGGATGGTTTTTGCCCACCCTGAACCTGCGCCCAACACATCTCCGTAAGAAAATCCACCGCAGGCAGCGAGTCCGACGAACTGTTGTAACTGCTGTCGCCCTGCCAACAGGTCAGACATATGCACATCAACAGCAGTGAATCCCGCCTTGCTAAAGGCTGCCGCCATTTCTATCTGACTATTGACGCCTTGTTCACGCAAGATAGCCACTTTCGGCTTGCTCAAATGTAAGAAGGGCGCCGCGACATCTTCGCTTGGATCAAATGTCGTTTCTGCGTAAAGGCCTCTGCCAAGTTCAAACACCGCATCGTACTCTGCCTCCGCGGTAAACGGGTTGTCGCGATGGCGCTGAATTTCAAACGCCAGACGCGACCAAGTGGCATGCAACACTTGCAAGGATTCATCTATCACCAAGGTGTTGCCGGTTTGCACACGCAAGTGTTTATCGGCGTTGCGCGCCACTACTTGCAGCACTTGCAAGCCTAGGCTTCTGGCCTGCGCCAAGCCCGCCTGTGTCACTTCCACCAGCACGCCTGCTTCTTCAGCAAAAGCTTGCTCCAAGGTGTCAAGATGTAAAGTCAGGCCTTGCTGTGAACACAGCGCCATCTCAAAGGCAGTAACGATAAGCCCACCGTCAGACACATCATGATAGGCAAGCACGCCACCACTTCGGTGCAATGCCTGTATGCCGAGGAACAGTGTACGCAAGGTCTCTGCTGCCACATCGGGGGTCTCGTCGCCAAGCTGCCCAAACACCTGCGCCAAACAAGAACCGCCGAGGCGATTGTGCTCACTGGCACGCAACCACACAATCTCGGTATCCGCACGCCCGGAGAGCTCTGGCGTTAAGGCGGCACGTATGTCCGGGGTCTGGGCAAAGGCCGAGACTATCAAACTCACCGGCGAATAC
>JBDKJU010000304.1:0-3897 GCA_039796435.1 Pseudomonadota bacterium
TTAATTGCGAGGTATGTTTAGAAACCTTGTCGAGTAAGTGTTGTGCTATTAACGGTATATCGTCAGCGATGTCACGCAGTGGCGGGGTAAAAAGACTGATCACGTTTAAACGGTAATACAAGTCTTGCCTAAAGTGGCCGGTGTGCACCATGTGTGCCAAGGGTTTGTGGCAAGCGCTTAATATGCGTACGTCCACAGCTTCTTCCTGGGTGTCGCCCACTTTGCGCACTTTGCGTTCTTGAATGACACGCAAAAGTTTTACTTGCATGCTCAAGGGCAAATCGGCCACTTCATCTAAAAACAGCGTGCCACCATTGGCCGCCTGAAAAAAGCCATCACGGTCCTTTTCAGCGCCTGTGTAAGAGCCTTTTTTGCTGCCGAAAAATTCACTCTCCATCAAGGTCTCAGGGATGGCCCCACAATTGACCGCAATAAAAGGTCCGTGTGCTCTAGGGCTTAAATGGTGTAAACGTTTGGCTGCCAGCTCTTTACCAGTGCCTGACTCGCCAGTGATGTGCACGGGCGATTGATTTTTCGCTAATTTAATGATGGTGTCTTTGAGCTTTTGCAGGGCAGGGGAGTGCCCGATGTAGTCGCTCCAAACATCCACCTGGACAGTGGCTTCGCTGTTTTGCGTCGTGGGTTTGGTGTTCACCTTGAGTGCCGTTTTGACCAGGCTTCGCAACTGGTCAAGTGACACGGGCTTGGCCAGATAATCAAAAGCACCAGCTTTCAAGGCGGCCACAGCGTTTTCTGAATTGCCGTAGGCGGTCAAAATAGCAATGGGAATGTCCAGCCGATTTAGCTGAATATCAGCGATCAGATCTAGGCCACTGCCGTCTCCTAGGTTCATGTCACTGATGCACAAGTCGAATTTTTGTTCGCCCCGAGCATGTTGGTCTAATATTTTTTTTGCCTGTCTGAAAGAGTCGGCCTTGACTACTTTTAGCCCGAGCTTGCTTAAGGTCAGCTCTATTAGCAGGAGTAAGTCGGGTTCATCATCAACGACGAGGACGGTAGGAGATGGCATGCTCATGGCGTGTTGGCACTGGCAAGTGTGATGCGAAAACAGGCACCCTTATCAAGCAGCACGTGGGTCAAGTCTCCACCGTTTGCTTGCATGAGTTCCTTGGATAAAAACAGTCCTAAACCAGCGCTGTTGCTGCCACTGACAAAGGGTTCAAATAAGTTGTCGATCATGGTGGCGCTCACTCCAGGCCCGTCATCTACGATATTGATATCTACTTGAGAGGCTTTATGTACGCACAGGATTTTGATGCATCCAGGGGTTTTGCTCGCATGTCGCCAAGCATTGGATAAGAGGTTATATAGCACTTCTTCTAAATGACCGTGGTCGGCGCGTACCCAAAGAGGTTTATTCGATTCGCACTCAACAGACCCTTTGGGTATCTTGTGTGTGGCGGGCAACTCATTGATCACGCCTAGAAGAAAAGGCGACAAATTGATCGACTGTACTTTGGTCTTGTCACGTTTCGATAGACTCATGACGCTTTCAATGATGCGCTCGATTCGCAGCACATTTTTATCCACGATGCTGAGCAGATGTCTGGATTCAGGCTGATTCGTGTCTTCCGCGATCAATTGCGCAGACTGTTTGATGGCAGACAGGGGATTGCGAATTTCATGCGCAATGCTGGCGGTCAGCCTGCCTAATGAGCCAAGTTTCATTTGCTGCGCTTGCTTCTGCGCGCGCGCCAAGTCTTCAATAAAAATAATAATGTCGCCTCGGCGGCGCAGGTCAGAGCTCATCAATCGGGCCTGCAAACGCCGCTTGCCGTCGCGTGCGAGAAAACTACCAGTGTCACTGATGGTTTCTCCATGTCTCCAAGCAGACCAGCGTTTATGTAGTGTGGGAGACAGATCGGAAATGGCGTGCGCGCTTTTAAATAATTTCTGAGCGTGGTGGTGCTGCGGGCCCACCAACATATCTTGCGCCTGTTGGTTGCTTTGCACCACGAAGCCATCTCTGTCTATCACCAGAATGCCATCCTGCATATCATTAATGATGAGCTCATTGACTGCGGCCAGCTGATGAATTTGTGAGGCTTGCGCAAATGCCAATGCCTCGGTATCACCCGAGTAGCGGCCCAAGATCATGCCGAATATGCTGATGCCAAAACCCATCAGCCCCAAGAGTGCGAATATATTGAGATTAAATTGCTGGCTCGTCAAAAGCTGGTAGATAAGCAGGCATAAGGTCACAATACCAGCGTGCAGCAGTGCGATGCGGCTTCGCAGCATCCATCCATGCGCCAACAGCAAAGGCATGATCAGTAAGGTCATCAAAGGTTCGCCGCTGCGATCAATGGCAATCAACAAAAAGGCTATGTCCGTGATGAAACAGCCAAACAAGTAAATTTGTAGATTGGCAGCGCGATCAGGTTGCAGCACCACGTACGCGACAGCGGCAACGGCATAACCAGTAATCAGAATAATGATTTCAAGACGCAACTTGCCAAGTGGAATGATGAGGGTAAGAAACACCATGACCATGCACATGCGGTATACGCCCAAGAGCCGTATGATGCGTGAAAAGACTCTAGGTATTTGTGTGGCAGAGCTTTTTTGTGCTGAACTGCCCTTGAGACTGGAGATTATTTGCATTGATGCTGGCAACGGTAGCCTTGAGCTGCCAGAACAGATTCTGCCTTGGGAATATATTTATTGCAGCTGGTGCATTTGACTAAGGCTTGTTCAGTGTGGTGCTGTTTTTCCGGTGGTGATTTTGGCTTATTGTCCTGCCCTTTTTTTTTATGTACACTCCAGAATCGCATACACAGCAAAACTGTGAAAAAAACTGCGATGAAAAGTAAGGCTTTACCCATGTTTTGATTGTAATCGATTAAGGAGTGATTTATATGAGCAACAAACCGGGCAACCACGACACCGCCGGCGCTGGTGCTGAACAACTTTGGCAACAGTGGTCACAATGGCAGAACATGTGGGCTCAAAACATGATGCCAGGGGCGGCTCCAATGAGCAGCACAGCGATGCCGGGTCAGCAAATGTTTGACCCCGAGCAGATTCGCCGTCAGATAGATCAACTCAGTCATGTAGAGCAGTGGCTCAACTGGCAATTACAGGCCTTGGCACAAAGCAAGCAGGTATTAAAAATGCAGGCGGATGCGCTGGAGATGTTGAGCCCTGGAAAGAAGAAAAGTTAAAGACTTGCCAGCCATTGTTGTTTGTGCGCCAGCTGCTCGGCGTGAGCACTGGCGTGACTGAGCAGGCAGGCCGTATCCAGTGCTAGTGGTTGAATCAACATGATTTTATTTTGTATGCAGGCATCACGGGCAATGAGCAGCTTGAGCTCTTGTCCTGGATGGAGGAGATGCTGGAGTTCTGTAAGACTGGTATTGATACGATAATTGTTTAATGCAATCAATTCGTCACCAACGTTAATGCCCGCCGTAAAGGCGCTGCTGCCCTGCGTTATTTTTTGCACTACATTTTGTGCTGACAGTTCCAGCCCAAGATGATGCCAGCCCACCGGCGGGGAGTTTTTGCCCACCACAGGGCCACTTAAGTCTTGTGGAGATTTACTTAAACGCCAGCTAAGCCACATCCCCAGCAGTTCAAAAGCCTCTTCCATCGGTGGTTCATTGGCATGCTCGACATAGCGAGTCAGAAACTCATTCCAAGGCCGCCCGGTCAATTGCAATAACTCATGGGCAATTGCATCCTCTGGCATGGGATTACTGTGATAGCGCGACCAGATTTGCTGCATCAGCAAATCAAGAGAGTAGCCTTCGTTTCTGAGTTTGGCATCCATACATAGTGCCAGCAAAGCCCCGCCACTGTAGTAACTTTGCTGACTGTTGATGCTGTCTTCGTCGGGGCGATAATACTTAATCCAAGCATCAAAGCTAGACTCGG
>JBDKJU010000305.1:0-4425 GCA_039796435.1 Pseudomonadota bacterium
CGTCACTTTGTGTGGCCTGAAGCCAATCTACAACGCTTGCAAAAATTCATTGCTGCACGATGTGCCGAACATGATGCTTTTAAAGGGGTTGGGGATCTGCCCAACCAAGCCTTTATTGACAAATTTGCGGTGTGGAACGGCACTTATGATGATGCCACGGTGTTTTACTACATTGATGAGTATGTCAAGCAAAACAGCAAGGAGTTATTGGCGGTCTTTAAAGCCACCGTTGACGACTTGGATGCAAAGCTTGCCCAAGAGCCCATCAAGTTGGTGGACAACATCCGTACTCTTGCCAAAGTTCTGAGCTTGAACGACAGTGAGCAGGCGGTGTTGCTGCATGCCAGTCTCTGCAAATACCAGCGCGATTTGCGCCCGATTCTGGTGGACTGTAAGGTGCAGTCGGCGAATGAGGCTTTTCAGATGCTTGCCGAGGTGATCAATCGACCTGCCAGTGAGCTGTCTGCCTGCCTGCGTTACGGCAGTCGCTTAGAGATGTTGGGCCTGATTGATACACCCATTGCCGACCACAATATCACCGATCTGGGCGATCTCATGCGTGTGTCTGATCGGCTTTTGCCCATACTCATGGCAAGCTATGTCAATGATGCCGCGATGATGGCGGTGTTCACCCGCCCAGCGAAAGCCAGTCAATTGACCGTGGCAGATTATCCACACATCGCTACCGAGATGCACTATCTCACTGCCCTCATCAAGGCTGCTTGCCAAAAACAGGAGCAGGGCATCAATGTGCTCATTTACGGCCCTCCTGGCACTGGCAAAACCGAGTTTGCCAAATTACTGGCCAAAAACGCCGAAGCTGAGCTGTATGAAGTGGACTGCATAGACCGTGACGGCAATAGCTTGACCGGTAAAGAGCGCTATCGAGCCTTGCAGGTGAGTCAGGCCTTTCTGCGCGGTCGCTCTAACACCGCTTTGCTGTTTGACGAAGTGGAAGATGTGTTCCCCACCATGCCACGGGAATTGATGAACGTGTTCGCGCAAGAACATGACAATGTCAGCAGTGGCGGCAGTAACGGCAAGGCTTGGGTGAATCAAACCTTGGAGAATAACCCTGTGCCCACCATCTGGATATCCAATAGCATAGGTCAGATAGACCCTGCCTATCGCCGACGTTTCCAGTTTCACCTCGAAATCGCCAACCCACCACCCAATGTGCGAGAGAAGATCATGCGCAAGCATCTCTCAGGTTTCACGGTGAGTGAGCCTTTTGTCCAGAAGCTTGCTGCGCGTAAAAGCCTGACCCCCGCGCAGATTCAGTCGGCTGCACGTTTCGCCACCCTCACCAGCGGGCAAATGCAGGAGTCTGTGGAGGAGCTGATTTTGAAGCAGATTGATTATTCGGACAAAGCTTTGGGGGTGAAAGCCGATGAAGGTGCACGGCGTATTGTGACCAACTACAACTTGGATTTATGCAATATCGAGAGTCGCTACCCACTGGACAAGATGCTGAAGGCGTTGGGCACGCACGCGCGTGGCACGCTGTGTTTTTATGGCCCCCCCGGTACCGGCAAGACTGCTCTGGCAGAGCATATTGCCAAGTCCTTGGATAAGCCGCTGTTGATCAAGCGTGCCTCTGATTTGCTGTCTAAGTATGTGGGTGAAACCGAGCAGCAGATGGCGTCTATGTTTGCCGAGGCCAAGAGTCAAAAGGCCGTGCTTCTGCTTGATGAAGCTGATAGCTTTTTACAAAACCGTGGCCTGGCGCAACGCAACTATGAAGTGAGCGAAGTCAATGAAATGTTGCAGGGCATGGAGCGCCACGATGGGGTGTTTATCTGCACGACCAATCTTTTTGAGCGTATTGATGAAGCAGCGCTACGACGTTTCACTTTTAAAATAAAGTTCATGCCGCTAAGCCATGAGCAGCGTGAAAAAATGTTCGTTAACGAGGCGCTTGCTGGGGATGCGACGCACTTGAATGAGGCGATGAAGCACCGTTTAAGTAAGTTACAGCTGTTGACGCCTGGTGATTTCGCCACCGTCAAACGACAGGTCGAGCTCTTTGACGAGGGCATTCCGGCAAGTGATTTTCTGGCACAACTGGAGCAAGAGCATCAGACCAAGCCTGATATTCGTTACTCTCGTCACATGGGGTTTAACTGAGCAGCGCCACGAGGTGCGCAGCGGCCATGCGTGTGGGGGCGTCGGTTTATTGAGCTTGACTTAGGTGGTACAAAGTCATGCAACGCCGCCCGGTACGACAAAAAGCCAATATCGGGCCTGGCAGTGCCTGCAAGTGTTGTGCGAACACCGCGGCATCTTGCTGATTGATGGTGCTCATTAATACAGGCTGGTGGATGACTTGTATGCCTAAGGCTTCGGCCGCAGTGGCGATCTCTGCATGCGTGGCCTGACCTGGTTCCTCATGGTCAGGACGGTTGTTGATAATTGATTTGAAGCCATGCTCCGCTAGAGCAGGGACAATGGCGGGGGAAATTTGGGGAGCAATGGCCAACTGCTCGTTGATTTGGTGGATTTGCATAGTACTTAGTTGGTAACGTCGTCTGGGTGCTTGGGAGGTGTTGCCAGTCAATCCCGTTTGTGGTGTTCGAGTCGTGTGTTCATGTACAGGTGTGCGGCAGACGCAGGTGTTCAAAGAGCATGGCTTAGCGTTCCCACCCTGTTTGATTGCGTCTGGCTTCTTCATATTCACGTCTGGCATCACGCAAACGCGCCTCAACCAATGAGCTTTGATAGAAATCCCCATCGGTGGCTTTGCTCGCGATCATGAATTGTTCCACCGCACCTTTAAAGTTGCCCGCATGTCGATAGGACTCGCCCAGATAACGGTGGCTTTGAAGTTTTTTGCCTATGTCGGCATTTGCGCGTGCAGCAATCTCAAACAGATAGGGATCGTTGGGGTAGCGGGTCAGGGCCTTTTCCATGAACAAGACCGCCGCATGCGCCTGCTTGTGTTTGAGCAGGGTATCGGGGTAATCATGGTAGAGCTGTTTGTGTTCCGGGTAGATAGTCAAGGCCTTGGCATAACGTTCCAAGGCAGCCTCATATTGGCCGTCTTGGGCTCGTATATAAGCAGCCAGGGCGGCCAACATGGGGTGTTGAACACCTTCTTTTTCCAGTTGGTCAGTGACCGCAGCAGCTTTTAAAAATTGCTTGTCACGCACATAGGCGGCAGCAAGGCCGTAGTACATGGCATTGCGGTCACTGTATTTTCCTGCCTTGATATTTTCGATGAAAAAAGTCACTGTTTCACGGCTGTCGCCAATGTAGCTGCGCACCAAGGCCCGGACAAAATGAAAATCGGCACTGTCTGCGCTTTGTTTATAAGGGTGTTCATGCGCGCGGCTTTGTGCGTCGGCAATGCGTTCAAAGTTGATAGGGTGGGTGCGCAAATAGCTGGGCACGAGCTGGTTGTCATTGACGCGGGTGGCCCTTTGCATGCGCTCGAAAAAAAGAGCCGTGGCGGATAAATCGAAGTGCGATTTGCGCAGTATGTTCATGCCCACCCGATCAGCTTCTCGCTCATATTCACGAGTGTAGTCAAGCTGGTTTTGTAGAGCAAAAGCCTGAGCGCTGGCTGCGCTAGCCTGGGCGGCCTGAGGCTGGGTGCGTGCCAACACAATGGCCGCGGCAAGGGCGGCGATGGACACCCATTGGTTGCGCGATTGCGCTGAGAGGGAGCGAGCAATGTGGCGCTGCGAGACATGCGCCATTTCGTGGGCGAGCACGCTGGCCAACTCACTTTCGGACTGGGCCAGCGCGATCAGGCCTATATTGACGCCAATATAACCACCCGGCATTGCAAAGGCATTGATACCTGCATCATTGACGGCAAAAAACTCATAGCTTTGTTTTAGATCGGGGTTGGCGAGCTCTAAACGCTTGCCGAGTTTGTTGAGGTAGGCATTGACCTCTGGGTCATTGAGCATTACCCCTTGCGTGCGTAGCTCACGAAAAGCCGTCTCACCCAGGCGACGCTCTTGTGAATGCGAGAGCGTGGCAGCAGACTCATCTCCTAGTTCAGGGAGGTTAAGCTCGGCACGTCCCAACTGAGACATGGCTAAGCAGGACAGCAAGACCACTGCCCAGTTTTTTTTGCTAATGACTAAGGACATCATGCTTTGTTTCAGAAATATTTGTTTGGTTCAATTTATTTCCTGCACCAAGACTTTGTCGATGCGGTGGCGGTCAAGGTCGATGATTTCAAAACGCAAACAGTCCACGCTAAATCGTTGTCCAGCCTTGGGGATGTGCCCCAGATGGTGCAAAATAAATCCGGCCAGAGTTTGATAACGCTTCTCCTCACTGGCGGGTAAGGGGGGCAGGGCGGGTATCAAACTATTGAACCTTTCGATACTGACATTGCCATCAATCAGCCAAGAGCCATCCTCGCGCTGCACTGCATCGGCCTCGCTGTCTTCCTGATCGCTGGGCAGATCG
>JBDKJU010000306.1:0-8040 GCA_039796435.1 Pseudomonadota bacterium
TTGCTCAGTCTTTATGGCCACAATGCTTGGCTGAGATCACTTGCAAATCGCCAAGCTGTTTGAGCTTATTGGCCGATAGTTTGATAGCGCCTGACATAGCGGGTATCGATGTGGTTTTTGAGAGTCCACAAACACTGGCCCTCAGCACTCAGGCTGCCTTTATTGCCCAGTGCCGTGGTGGTGCCGAGGCTCATGAGTACCAGACTGCTGGTTGGCATATGGAAACGTTTAAGTGGGTTTCCTTTGAGAGTGGCTTGCAGATTATGGCTCAATATTGGGGCTTGGCGCACCGCTGCCACACCTGATTTGGGCACGCCGGCGAGGTTGGCGCAATCACCCACCGCGAAAATATGTGATTGACCTTGTACGCGCAGATAGGCATCGATGGCGATAAAACCTTTGGCAGTCAAGGGCAGCCCACTATGGCGCAGGTCCGTGCTGGGCGAGGCACCATTGGCCCATAGGTGTAGCTGCGTGGGGGTGGTGGAAAGATGCTGTTGCTCGGCGCCCAAGAGGACTTCGATGCGGGCCTGCAAGAGGTGCCGCATGGCCCTTTGCCGCAGACTTGCAGGGAAGTGCGGCAACAAGACACTCGCCTTGCTCTTGAGACTGATGCGTGGCATGAGTTGCTCGCGTATGCAGCGGTGACGCAGAGCCAAGGCCATTTCCACACTGGCGGGGCCGCCACCGATGACCACGATGTGTTGGCAGAGCTTGGCTTCTTGTGCCAGCCATGACTCAAAGCGGTCGAGGAAGGGGGCAAAGGGCTTGACTGGCCAATCCCATGCGGCTTCGTGTTGCGGGGCGGCGTTGGCGGAAGGCAGTTTCGGTATGCTGCCAATATTGATGGACAGCAGATCAAAAGCGGGGAGGCGTTTAAGCTCGCTGAATGTCTCGTGGATGAATTGGCAGTGCTGGCGAGCGCAAAAATCAGGCAAATCAATTTCGGCTTCGTGGCGCTGATAGTGTCCTGCAATCACCCCTGGCAACATGCCGGAATAGCCAGCCTTAAGATGAGGTGAGAGTAGGGCAACACGGTGGTGCGGCGCGAGTTGTTTGATGACTTCGAGGTGGGCATGTCCCGCCCCCAACAGCAAGACGCGTGCTTTATTGATTGCGCATCCAGTCAGCGGTTTTGAATAACTGTGCTGACAGCCAAGCCTGCATGGCTTTATCAAGGCCGACATTGACCATGGCGAGGTTCATGCAGCTCATCCATTGGTCGCGCTCCACTTCGCCAATGCGAAAGGGCAGGTGGCGCGCACGTAAACGTGGGTGGCCGTGGCGCTCGGTGTACAGCGGTGGGCCACCCAACCAGCCACTTAAAAATTGATAAAGTTTCTCACGCGCCTCGTCGAGTGAGGCACCATGAACTGTACGCAGAATCTGGTACTCTGGCAGCAAATCCATGAGGTCATAAAACGAGTCCACCAGATGCCGCACCACCGGCGCACCGCCAATGGCTTGGTAGGGGGTGTGTTCCAGGCTGAATGTCAGCCCGCTGTCATCAATGTCCAAGGAGGATGCGCAACATGCGACGTAAGGGCTCGGCAGCGCCCCACAGCAGCTGGTCACCTACGGTGAACGCACCAACATATTCGGGACCCATGGCCAGCTTGCGCAGGCGGCCAACAGGGATGGTGAGCTTGCCGGTGACCGCAGCGGGGCTTAAGTCACGCGCGCTGGCTTCGCGGGTGTTGGGGATGAGTTTGACCCACTGATTGTCATTGGCAATCATTTGCTCAAGCTCGGCCAGTGGCACATCACGCTTGAGTTTCAAGGTCACCGACTGAGAGTGGCAACGCATGGCACCAACGCGTATGCAGGTGCTGTCAATGGGAATTTCCTCATTGCCAAACATCTCGCCACGGCCGATGATTTTGTTGGTCTCGGCCTGGCCTTTCCACTCTTCCAAAGACACGCCATTGCCCATGTCTTTGTCAATCCAAGGGATCAAGTTGCCGGCCAAGGGCACGCCAAAATTGGCTGTTTCGGCGGGCGTCAGGGCGTGCTGAGCGGCGAGTACCTGTTTGTCAATTTCAAGGATGGCGCTGGCGGGGTCATCAAGCAGGGGTTTGACTTTGGCGTTTAAAGTACCAAATTGGGTGAGCAACTCGCGCATGTGCTGCGCCCCACCGCCCGAGGCCGCTTGGTAAGTGCTGGTTTGCATCCACTCAACCAAATCGGCCTTGTACAACGCGCCCAGACCAATCATCATGCAGCTCACCGTGCAGTTGCCACCGATGTAGTTTTTAATGCCGTCCTTAAGAGCTTTGTCGATGACGTTGCGATTGACCGGGTCAAGCACGATGATGGCATCGTCCTTCATGCGCAAGGTTTTGGCGGCGTCGATCCAGTAGCCGTTCCAACCCGTGGCGCGCAGTTTGTCGTAGACTGCCAGCGTGTATTCGCCGCCCTGACAGGTGAGGATGGTGTCGCAGGTGGCCAGCGCCGCCAGGTCATCGGCGGCGAGCAGGGTGGCATTGGCAGCTGTTTTTTTCTGGCCGAAATCAGGAGTAGGTTTACCAGCGGCGGAGGTGGTAAAAAACACAGGATCGATGTGGGCAAAATCGCCCTCTTCTTGCATGCGTTGCATGAGCACAGAGCCCACCATGCCACGCCAGCCGACCAGACCTACTTTCATTTGATTACTTTCAATGTGAGTTGATGATTAAGGTGAAACCCTTAATTTTATCAGGTTTTCAGGGCTTTTTCCTTGCAACGATGCAGTAGGCGTGTGCTCCATTGCTTCAATCTTGGCCGCCACCATTCGGTCAGTATCGTGAAAAAAATTAGGCACACAAAGGTGAGCGTGAGCACCCATGACCATTTGAGCAAGGAGGGGGCGACAGGCAGCACTGCGGTGAACAGCCACAGGAGTGGCTGATGCAATAAGTACAAGGGAAAGGTAAGCAAAGCACTCGTGCGGATGATTTTGCTGGCGCCAGCAAGCGAGCTTTCATAATGCTTGCTTAAGCTGTGCAGAGCGGTGAAATGCAGGCACACAGCCACGGTGAGCCAGTAATCACTCAAAAAACTTTTGGCAAACACCAGGACTTTGTGTGGGTCTTTTGCCAGTAGGGTGGCCAATAGGGCCTCGCCTTGGTTTTGCATGTCGCTGGCAAAATAAAAAACCATCATCAAGGACGACAGCAGCAGCAACCCTAGAGCGGGGGCGGTGCTGAGTTTGTTTTTTTGCATGTGTTTCAAGGTGTAGACCCCGGCGAACCACAGAGGTGCCATGAGTAGAAACTTAGGCCCAAGAAGCAGACAAATGCCCACTGCTGTGAGCATGCGTGCCCGCCCATGCATAAACATTAATACCCCAAAGAGCACGTAGTACCATACTTCATAACACAGCGACCAGTAGGGTACATTGGAGTAGTACATGATAGAGGCCAGCCAGGCTTCATTGAGGAACAACACACTGCTGACAAAGCGAATGAAGCCCATGCTGTGCGTGGTCTTGTCGATATATATGGCGGCATTGGCCGCTTGTCCGATGGCGTCAAACAAAGGCGTGAGCAAAAGCACGGGCAAAGCCACCGAGAGGATGCGGGCAAAGCGGCTGCTGGCATAGTCAATGGCTGTGGTTTCGCGGGTTTGCGCCACGTAGGCAATGACCATGCCCGAGAGCACGAAGAACACCACCACCGCTTCGTGTCCGTAGTAGCTCAAGGGCAGACGGGTGGGGCTTAGGCTCTTATCGCTGGCGTGGTAGAGCACCACCATGACCGAAGCAAACAAACGCACCAGATCAAGGTAGAGTGAAAAGCCATGGGGCAGGCGATAGGTATGCATGTCAATGTTTGGTGAGCATGTTGCGCAGGTCTCGCAGGCTGGGCAGCGGGTCTGACCAGCGAAACACAAAGCGCTTGGTGAATGGCGACAGGCTGGCGCAGGTAAATTGCCACAGTGTGTGCAGGGGCGGAAATTGGCGGTGCTTATCGGGGATTTTGCTCGGCTGCAAAAGCACCCGCAGCACATGTTTCAGGCTGGGCAGGAAATATTGGGCGCGGCAGAGGTTGTGGCTAGGGTGTTCTGTCTCAGTGCTCGCCTTGCTGGGGGGGGTGGTGTTGCTTCTGGTGTTTGTGCTGCTTCTGGTACTTGTGGCCGCCTGATAATCAGCCACGGCAAAATGCACGCCTGCCTGACTGGCCAAGGGCAGACTGCCCCAGAAACGGCCGTTGATTTCCATCAGGGTGAAATCATCCGCCGTGCGCGCTGTATCAAGATCGGCTCGATACTCCACCATCGCCACGCCCGACCAGTCAAGCCTGGCCAGCAGGGTACGTGAGCGTGCGTCGAGGTCAGGCCACAGCGTGGGGGCCACACTCTCACACAGGGCCGAGCTGCCCCCTTCGGGGGGCCATTCATGAATGCGTCGATGTTGAAAGTAGGCGGTGATTTCACCCTCTGCGGTGCGGTGGTAGCACTGCCCCAAGCCAGTGCCGGGCACGTAGGGCATGAGCAGAGGCAGCTCGATTTTGGCAGCCAAAAAAGGGCTTAAATAGGCCTTGGCTTGATCAGCGTTGTACAGATATTTAAGCTTGTCCAAAGGCAAACCCTGCTGCTCAAGTTGCGGGCTCACGCGGTGGGGGTTGGCCCACTTGCACAACAGCGGATACTGCAGTCGGGCGAGCGTCGCGTCTGTGAGATCAGTGAGTTGAATGGTCTTGATGGTGCGTATGCCGCACTCTGCTGCCAAGTGCGCGGTGTCATCTTTGTTAAGTACGGTGCGCATGTGCTCTGTGCTTGGAAAGCGGCAATTCAGTAGCGGTATTTGTGTGCGCACAGTGTTGAGCCAGAGAATGTCTGCTTCCCCCATGACATACAGACAGGCATGCGGGTGCTGCGCAGACAAAGCGACCAACTGCTTAAGCGCCAGCTCACGCTGCTGCGATAACACGACTTTTTCGCGTGCATAGCGGCTGGCAAAGCCGATGCTAGCGGCTTGGCGCGACAAGGCCACCACATGCACTCCATGCGCGCCGAGTTCACGCAGGACAGTGAGGCCGATGGGGGTGTCCACACTCAATACCAGTGCAGCGGTTTGGTTCACGGCGTGCACATCTTTGCTCATCGTTTGGCCAGTGGGCAAAGCGTGGCCAGCGTCTCCACGGCTTCATCAATCAGACGATAACAGGTGTCAAAATAAGCTGGGGAGAGATGATGCGGGTCATGTAAATGTGGGCGCGGCGGCTGACAAAGATTGCCCAGCAAGAGCATAGCCGACGAGAGCTTGGCAAAGCGTGGGTCTTGTTTCAGGCGCGCGATCTGCCCCACTTCCATGAGCAAATACAAGTCATTCGCCAAGGGAGTGAAGTCAGTTAAGTCAGTGGCGCGGTGCGCGTGTAGCTCATATCCAGCGCGCGTGGCGGCGGCGACGCCTTCGGGATTGGCCTTGACCCCGGTGGTGGTGGAGAGCCCGAACGAGGCCGTGCGCAGACCTTTTTGGGCAGCGACCAATTCACCAAAAGGACTGCGACAAATATTGCCCAAGCACACAAATACCAAGCGCTTGGCACCGGTGATATTGGGGTCTTGGCTGATCGCCGTGCGGCTGCGGTAGGCGCGGTAAGACAGCAACAGGCGAATGAGGCCGCGGTAGGTGCCGAAGCGAGAATTGATGAAGTTCAACATAGAGTGGGGGGGGCCAAGTGGGCCATATTAGGCCATGCGGTATTCGTAAGCGCGATTGGCCAGCATGCGCATGAGGCTGTGGCGGCGATTGCTTTTGATGGGTGAGTGCACAGTGGGGTCGGCTTGTGTGGGTAACTGGCTTAAAGTCTTCCACTGCCAGTGACGCTGTTTACTGTGACGCAACAGTGCGTGTAATTTTTCTTGATTGCGGCCATGCGGTTTAGCGCCTTGCATTTGTGCATCAAAACCAATGACATACTCAAAGGCATGACTCAAGATGAGCAAATGAGTTTGTCGCTCATGATGCAGGCGCTCGCCCAAGTGCAATAGCTCCGCTGCCGAGCTGCCTTGGATGGTGGCGATTTTGTGGTGTTTTTTGTGGCCGAGGGCAAAGTCTTCAAAGCAGCTCACTGGGTATTCCAACACCCCTTCAATGAGGTGGATGCCATCGTGTCGGTGCATGGCTGTCATGGCTTGGTCGGGGTGTTGCCACAGAGCCTGCCCCATGTTGGAACAGGCCGTGAGGCCGCAGGCTTTGGCCGCTCGGTAGACCGCCGGGCTGTATTCCAGACTGCCGGTTCTTAAGGCAGTGGCTGGTGGTATGCCCCATGCCGCGAAGCTGGCTTGCCCACGCCTGATGAGGGCTTCAAACTCCGCTTGCGATAAATCGTGAATGCTGTCGGGCCAGGTCTTGGGCAAGGCCTGGCTTGCCCAGTTCGGGTCATCAAACACCAGCCAGGCAGGGTGCAGATGCAGTTGCACTTCATGGCCGCGGCGGTGAAGCTCTTGTGCCACGGCGGCCATGGGGTCATCGGCAAAGGCTTGACGGTGCAAGGCTTCGACAAAAAAAGTGGCCTTGACATCGTGTTGTGTCAGACAGTCCAGCACCCAGGGCAGCCCATGCAGCGTCACCTCACCATTTTTGGCGCGCACAGGACAGGTAACGAAATCCAAGCCCACAGGTTTTAGCTTGCGGTCAGCAAAGGCCCCGCCAATGCTGAATTCAATGTCAAAAGTGAGTAAGGCAATGGCTGGCATAGATGCATTTTAAGCGACTTGAAAAGCCTTGCTAAGGCCTCATTTGCAAGGCATCTTAGTTATTTTTAACGAGTCATCCCATGCGTTTTGACAAACTCACCACCCAATTTCAGCAGCATTTTGCCGATGCTCAGTCGCAGGCCCTGGCCCGTGATCATGGCTTTATCGAGCCACTGCACCTAATGAGCGCCATGCTCAAAGGCAATGATGCCGGTGCCAAGGCGCTGTTGCTCAAGGCTGGTGGCAACGTGCAAAAGCTGGGTCAAGAGCTAGAGCTTGCCATCAATCAATTGCCCACGGTCACAGGGCAGGGCGGCGAGATCAATGTTTCGCGTCAACTCGCAGAACTATTGAACCTCACCGAAAAAGAGGCCGCCAAGCGCGGCGATCAGTACATCGCCAGCGAGCTGTTTTTATTGGCCGCCAGCAAAGACAAACATGAGTTGGGGCAACTGCTGCGCGGGGCGGGCGTGCTCAACAAAAATTTGGAGCAAGCAGTGACCGAACTGCGTGGAGGCGAAACCGTGGGCAATGCCCAAGGCGAAGGACAACGTCAGGCGCTGAGCAAATACACCCTTGATCTTACCGAGCGGGCACGCATGGGCAAGCTTGACCCGGTGATAGGGCGTGACGATGAGATACGCCGCACCATTCAGGTACTGCAACGCCGCACCAAGAACAACCCTGTGTTGATTGGCGAGCCAGGCGTAGGTAAAACTGCGATCGTCGAAGGTTTGGCACAACGCATCGTCAATGAAGAAGTGCCGGACAGCTTGAAGGGCAAGAGGGTATTGTCGCTTGACATGGCCAGCCTGTTGGCGGGGGCAAAATACCGCGGTGAATTTGAAGAGCGCTTGAAGGCAGTGCTCAATGAACTGGCCAAGGATGAAGGGCAGACCATCGTGTTTATTGATGAGTTGCACACCATGGTGGGGGCGGGCAAGGCTGAGGGCGCCATCGACGCGGGCAATATGTTAAAGCCAGCCTTGGCGCGTGGCGAGCTGCATTGCGTGGGGGCCACCACCTTGGATGAGTATCGCAAATATGTGGAAAAAGATGCCGCTCTTGAGCGTCGTTTTCAAAAGGTGATGGTGGATGAGCCCAGCGTGGAGAGCACGGTGGCTATCTTACGAGGCTTGCAGGAAAAGTACGAATTGCACCACGGGGTAGAAATCACCGACCCCGCGATTGTCGCAGCTGCCGAACTCAGCCACCGCTACATCAGTGACCGATTTTTGCCCGACAAAGCCATCGACCTGATTGATGAGGCAGCGGCCAAAATCAAAATGGAGATTGACTCCAAGCCCGAGGTGATGGACAAGCTTGATCGTCGGCTGATACAACTCAAAATCGAGCGTG
>JBDKJU010000307.1:0-4880 GCA_039796435.1 Pseudomonadota bacterium
ACCACCGCTTATTTTGTTATTGAGCCAGCCAAGCATTGGGGTATGTGAAGGAGTGAATTCAAGTAGCTATTAAACTAGGAGTATACCGAACTGAATAATAGGATACTCTGCATGAAATATATTGTAAAGGCGATTTTTGGTTTGAGCGCACTGGCCGTCTCAACGGTGGTTTTGGCACAAAGCCCGGCCACTAATACCAACTCAACCACCCCCGCCGCGAGTGGCGCGCACACAAAGGAAAGAAAATTGGACAATGGTTTAATTTTGAGCGATCAAAAACTAGGCGAAGGCGCAGAGGCGACGAATGGCAAGGCGGTGATGGTGCATTACACCGGCTGGTTATACGACCCCAAAGCCAGTGATAAAAAAGGCAAACAATTTGACAGCTCGCGTGGTCGCCAGCCTTTCGGGTTCATCATCGGCGGCGGCCGTGTGATCAAAGGTTGGGAGCTTGGCGTCGCAGGCATGAAAGTGGATGGCCAACGCACTTTGATCATTCCACCTGAACTGGGTTATGGAGAGCGCGGTGCGGGCGGGGTGATACCGCCTAATGCCACTTTGTTGTTTGAAGTTGAGCTGCTTAAGATTTTGAACTGACGACGATGCTGCGCGATGCCTTGCCCACGCTGACGACCAGACACCGTGGTGATTATCAACCTTATCCATTGGTGTTTGCAGAGTTGCACCTGCACATCAGACTAGATCCGCATCGAACCGTGGTCAGCAACCGCATGCATTTCAAACGCGTGGCCAGTGGAGCGTTTTTTTTGCATGGTGAAAAACAGGAGTGGATCGCCGCGAAATTGGACGGCGTGGTTTTGTCGGCAGCGCAGTACAGTCTGAGCGAGCAGGGGTTTACTTTGCATGATGGGCCAATGCAAGGCGTGTTAGAGATATGCACGGCACACAACCCGCAGGCAAACACCGAGTTTGAAGGCTTGTATGTTTCCAGTGGCAATTTCACCACTCAGTGTGAGGCAGAAGGCTTTAGACGCATCACCTATTTTGCGGACCGGCCAGATGTGATGAGCGTGTACACCGTGCATATCGAGGCAGATAAAAAAGCCTACCCGGTGTTGCTTTCGAATGGTAATTTGCTGTCGCACAACGACTTAGCCGATGGCTGGCATGCGGCAGTTTGGCAAGATCCACACAAAAAACCGAGCTACCTTTTTGCTTTGGTGGCGGGTCAAATGGGGGTGTTGGAAGATCAGTTCATCACCCAGAGTGGGCGCGCTGTGCTGTTGCAGATTTACGCGCAACAGAAGTATCTGGCGCAGTGCCAGTTCGGTATGGCGTGCATCAAAAGAGCCATGCGTTGGGATGAGGTGCACTACGGGCGTGAGTATGATCTGGACCGTTTCATGATTTACGCGGCCCATGATTTCAACATGGGGGCAATGGAGAACAAGGGTTTGAATATATTCAACACCAAGTTCATTTTGGGCGACCAACACTCTGCCAGCGATGAAGACTTGGGCTTGATCGACGCCATCATCGCGCATGAATACTTTCATAACTGGAGTGGCAATCGGGTCACCTGTCGTGACTGGTTCCAGTTGAGTTTGAAGGAAGGTTTTACTGTTTTTCGCGACCAAAGTTACACCGAAACCGTTGGCTCAGAAAGCGTTGCACGCATTGAGGCGGTGAAATTTTTGCAAGACCAGCAATTTAAAGAAGACGCAGGCCCGCAGGCGCACTCTGTGCGTCCGGAGTCGTATCAGGAAATTAATAATTTTTATACTTTGACCGTGTATGAAAAAGGGGCCGAACTGATTCGTATGTTCAAAACCCTGCTCGGTGAGGCTCGCTACCGCCGAGCCACGGACTTGTATTTTGAACGTCATGATGGCAGTGCCGCGACTTGCGATGATTTTATGCAAGCCATGCAAGAGGTGGCGCCAGAGCTTGACCTTTCGACTTTTTCACGTTGGTATGCGCAGGCCGGAACTCCGGTATTGCAGGTTGAAGAACAGTTTTCTGCGGGGCGGTACACACTTAACTTTAAGCAGCATACCCCCGACACCCCGCACCAAACGCATAAGCTGCCAGTGCCCATTCCCGTGCGCTTGGCACTGCTCAATCATGCGGGGGAAGAATTACCCGGCACTGCACGCACGCATGTGCTTATGGAGACGAGTAATACCCTGAGCATAGAGGGGCTCGCAGACAAGCCGGTGGCTTCCCTCTTACGCGGCTTTTCTGCGCCGGTGCGGCTTGAGTTTGCGCGCAGCGAGGCAGAGCTATTTACCTTGGCCTGCCACGACTCTGATGGCTGCAGTCGTTTTGATGCGGCTCAGCAATTGGCTTTGCTTAGCATCAATGGGCATGCCGAGGCGACACAGCGCTACCATGCTTTTTTGCAACATGCGCTGTCTGATCACCACACAGACCCCGCTGCTTTGGCTTATTTCATCCGCCCCCCCGAGGCCGGCAGTGTGGCCTTGCGCAGCAGTCGGCTGGTTGATCCGCAGGCCCTGTGGCAGGCAAGAGAGCAGTTCAGACGCACGGCCTATGAGAATCAGCAGACACTTTTTCTGGCGACTTATGCGCGTACCCGTCCGGCGGGACGCTATGAGTATCAAGCCGAGCAAATTGCCCAACGTGCGTTGAACGCAGAAGTATTGCACTGGTTGTGCCAAGACCCTGCGCACCATCATTTGGCCGAAGAGGCCTATGCCGAGGCAGATAATTTCACCGACAAATGGTCGGCACTCTTGGCGCTCAATCAAAGTCAACATCCAAGGCGTGCTGTGTTGATGCAGCAATTCATTGCTCAATATGAGGATAACCCTTTGCTGGTTGATAAGTGGCTTAGTCTTCAAGCCACTTGTCCGCAGGTAGATTCTGGGCAGTTACAAAGCCTGTGTCAGCACCGCTTATACGATGGCCTGAACCCCAATAAATTGCGTGCTCTCATAGGTGCTTATGGATTAAGGAACTGGGCGGGTTTCCACCGTGCTGATGGCAGCGGCTATCAATTCATCGCAGAAAAAATCATCGCTTTGGATCGACAAAACCCACAGATAGCTGCCCGTCTGTTGGGAAGCCTCGACCGCTGGCGTAGCTTCACCCCTGCTTATGCCACCTTGCAGCAACAAGCACTAGAGGCGATTGCAGAGGTGGCGGTGTCAAACAATGTGCGCGAACTGGTGGGCAAGGCGCTGAACTGAATTTATTTATGAAACACTATCAACACTTTATCAACGGACAGCAAACCAGCCCCAGCAATGGGGAGCAGATCGAGGTGGTAGATCCGAGCAGTGGCGAGGTATTTGCCAGCATCGCCAGAGGCAATGCAAGTGATGTGCAAATAGCCATCGTGGCTGCCCAAAACGCCTTTGAAGGGTCTTGGCGCAAATTTACTGCCGCGGAGCGCGGGCGTTTGCTGCAGGCTCTGGGTCGTGCTATCTTGGCGCACCAAGATGAGCTTGCCACGTTGGAGATGCGTGATTGTGGCAAGCCTTGGAAACAGGCCAATAACGACGTGATTGCCTGTGCGCGTTACTTTGAATTTTATGGGGGCGCCGCGCCAGTGTTTCATGGCGAAACCATTCCCTATGCCGATGGCTACTCGGTGCTGACCTGGCGCGAACCCTATGGCGTCACCGGCCACATCATCCCTTGGAATTACCCCATGCAAATTTATGGGCGTTCGGTGGCAGCGGCTTTGGCAGTGGGCAATTGCTCCGTGGTCAAGCCAGCGGAAGATGCTTGCCTGTCTTTGTTGCGCATCACCGAGTTGGCACATGAGCTGGGTTTTCCTGCGGGGGTGGTGAATATCGTCACCGGCTACGGCAAAGAGGCCGGGGCGGCATTGGTGCAAAGCCCGGGGACACAGCACATTTCATTTACCGGCTCGGCGGCTACCGGCGCTTGGGTGTCGGCAGCGGCGGCACAACGCCATTGTCCGGTGACCATGGAGCTAGGCGGCAAGGGCCCCAATGTGGTGTTTGCAGACGCAGATTGGGAGCGCGCCTTGCCCAGTCTGGTGAATGCCATTATTCAAAATGCGGGACAAACCTGCAGCGCCGGCAGTCGTGTGCTGGTGGAGAAGTCTTTGTATCCAGAACTCGTGAAGGCTTTAAGCCAGCGTTTTTCAGCCCTAGTGGCAGCGGCAGGGCAGGCAGATCGAGATCTGGGGCCAGTCATCCGTGCCTCACAACAGGCGAGAATTCAAGAGTATCTTGGCCTTGCGCCCGAGCTCATAGCGGCGCAAGGCAGCATTGATGCCAGCGCCCCCAAGGGTGGCTTTTACATCAAACCCACCCTGTTAAAAGATGTGCCAATCACGCATCGCTTGGCCCAGGAGGAGATATTTGGTCCGGTGTTGTGTGTGTCGGCGTTTGCCGATGAAAATGAAGCAGTAAAGCTCGCCAATGGCACCGAGTTTGGTTTGGTGGCGGGGGTGTGGACGCGCGATGTGGGACGAGCCATGCGCATGGCAAAGGCTGTGCAGGCAGGGCAGGTGTATGTGAATAATTATGGCGCAGCGGGGGGCATAGAGTTGCCCTTCGGCGGCTATAAGGCTTCCGGACATGGTCGCGAAAAAGGCTTTGAGGGGCTTTATGGTTTTAGCCAACTCAAGACCGTTTCTATTGCGCACCATTAAATCAAGACCAAATTGAAGATGAATTGAATTGATGAAAATTTTTCCCCTATTCTTGTTTCTGTACTTCCTGAGCTTCGGCGTGCTCAAGGCCGAAGGTGTACAGCTCAACTTTGCCAATGCAGAAATAGAGGCCGTGGTCAAGACCGTGAGCGAGCTGACTGGGCGTACTTTCTTGCTTGACCCCAAGGTCAAAGGCACGATCAATATGGTCTCGGCCAAGGCCGTGCCCAAGTCGGCCATTTACCCAGCCCTGCTCTCTGCCTTGCGT
>JBDKJU010000308.1:0-7087 GCA_039796435.1 Pseudomonadota bacterium
TGCGGTGGTGCACGCGCGACAAGCCACGGGCGGCCAATATTTTGTCTGGCCTTTCGGTGAAATGTCGGTACGCAAAATAAAAGGCCTCTATGCCCAGCAGCAGTTGTTCTTGGTTCATGGCCATGCTCATCTTATAGGTCAATATTATTGACATAATGCCGCAAACTTTGTATAGTGTCAATAAGTCAATATTGTTGACGTACTTACTCCCTCTACTTTTCATTACCTGCAACGCCATGTTTGCTCCACAGCCCGCCCAAATGTCTAGCCCTCAAAACACAGCACTGCCCACCCAGTTCGCGCAGCGCATGAGTGGCCTAAAAAGCTCGCCCATTCGCGAAATCTTGTCAGTGCTCGACCGACCGGGAATGATTTCCTTTGCAGGCGGTCTGCCTGCCCCCGAGAGTTTTCCCCCTCTTGACTATGCATCCATACCGGCACGTGCGCAGCAATATGGAGCCAGCGAAGGCGAGCCCGAATTACGCGCGCAAGTGGTGCTTGAGTGTGCCGCACGTGGTCTAAAGGTTGATGTGTCGCAGGTACTGATTTTGAATGGCTCACAGCAAGGTCTTGATCTGGTGGCCAAGCTTTTTCTACAAGCTGGCACGCGCATTGCGTTGGAGGATCCTAGCTATCTGGCGGCCCTGCAGGTATTTCGTTTATTCCAGGCCGACTGCGTGGCGCTCACCGAGCCAGCACCTCTTGCCTACCTCATTCCCAATTTCCAAAACCCCAGCAGCCGCTGCTGGACATCTGATGAAAGAACACAGTTTGCCGCCTCTGCCGATGCCAGTGCGCAGATTGTCTTTGAAGACGATCCGTACCGGGACTTGTGCTACGAGCAGGTCAACCTGCAACCGGTGGTGAGCTACTTACAGCGCTCGCTCTGGGTCTACCAGAGCTCCTTCAGCAAGTCACTGTGCCCGGGGCTGCGCCTCGGTTTTCTGGTGGCGAGTCCGACGCTGATGCCTTACTTGGTACGATTGAAACAGGCTGCCGACTTGTGCAGCAACCGTCTCAGTCAGTTTTTGGTTCTAGAGGCGCTCTTGCACCCTCGGCGCGCTACACGCCTGCAGGAACTACAAAGCTTTTACCGTCAGCGGCGTGACCTATTTCAAGCCACGCTGACGCAGCATTTTGGCCAAATGGCGCAGTGGACGCAGCCCAGCGGCGGCATGTTTTTCTGGCTCAAGCTCAAGGCAGCAGTGGATACCCGTCCTCTGCTGAGTCAGGCCATTGCGCAAAATGTGGCATTCATGCCCGGCGAGTATTTCTTTTTGCGCCCTGAACAAGCGCGCGGATACCTCAGGTTGAACTTCAGTCACAGCAACGACCAGCAAACGCAGCAGGGACTGCGCACTTTGGCCCATATTATTCAGGCTGCCATGCCCCTCTAAAATGGGCGGGTGCAAAGATTCATTACTTGGCTTCCTGCGCTGAAGCAAACCAATATTAAACGTGAGGCAGTCGCGGGTCTGGTCGGTGCAGTTGTTGTGCTGCCACAGGGCATGGCCTATGCCATTCTTGCAGGTCTACCACCAGAGCATGGCCTGTACGCCGCCATGTTGCCCTGTATTATCGCGGCACTGTTCGGCTCCAGCATGACCATGGTCACCGGGCCGGCCAACGCCATTTCTTTCAGCGTGTTGGCCTTGCTTGCACCGGTGAGTCATCCTGCGGAGGCACGCTACGCCGCCGTGGTCTTCACTTTTACCTTCATGGTGGCGATCTGGCAATTGCTTCTTAGTCTGTTTCGCGCCGGTAAATTACTGGAATTGGTGCCCCATAGTGTGGTGGTTGGGTTCACCACCGGAGCAGCTTTTCTCATTATGGGGGCGCAATTCCCCAGTGTGTTCGGCTATCAGCAAACCGGCAGCATGGGCAGTTTTTTTGCCATGCTTGCCGCACCATTTAGCTTTGGCATTGGCCAATGGTCTTGGTCAAATATCATCGTGGTATTGGTCACCGTGCTGGCGTGTCAGCTGTCCAAGCCTTGGAATCGGAAAATTCCTTATCTGCTTACCGGCCTGCTGCTGGGTTGTCTCACTGCGCAATTGCTCATATGGCATGGTGCCAAGATGAAAATGGTGCAGGCATTACCTGCAATTATTCCTCCCTTGTCCAGTCCCAATCTAGACAGTAATTTACTTTACCAATTACTTGTGCCTTCCTTGGTCATGACCCTGCTTGCCTTGACCGAAGCCTTGGCTATTTCCAAAGCCTTTGCTCTAAAGAGTGGCCAGGCATTCAATGCCAATCAGGAGATTCGCGCGCAGGGCTTGGCCAATCTGTCCTCCAGCGTGACCAGCGGGTTTCCGGTCAGCGGCTCGTTTAATCGCTCGGCGGTGAATGTGGAGTCTGGCGCGACCATGCCTTTAGCTGCCATATTTTCCTGTTTTTTTATGTTTTTATTAGTGTTTTTGTGCAGCGGCCTCATCCCCTATATCGCCATGCCAGCCATCAGCGGCCTGTTATTCATGGTCGCAGTTAGCCTCATCAAAGTAAATGACATCAAAGAGTGCCTGCACAATCGTATTGATGCGCTCATTTTCGGGGTCACGCTGATCGCTGCATTGGTCCTCAATCTTGAATGGGCTATCGCCTTAGGCATCAGTGTGGCTATTTTGAGCAAAAAGCCTTTTGTTAATTAACAACTGCTTTGCATATTTGTTTTTTCGTTATTTGCTTTTTGCATAAGCTGTTTTATAATGACCAGTTCATAATGAATAAGTCATATGAAGACCGAAACTGCTTTTATCATTGCGCCAGACAATCCCGAATCATCGAGATTGCTGGAGGTTTTTCGTGATCTTGGCTACGAGGCACACCGTTGCCTTGATAAAGAGAGCTTCATCAACTGGGTACATCAACAGCCCTGTGCGCTGTGTGTTTACGACTCAGCGTTGTCTGTATCAAATTCACAGGGCGATTTTGCCCTCTTCCGTGACAACCTCGATACGCACAATGTACCCCTTATTTACTTAACCCATGTAGATACTCCCGCGCAGCTGTGGAAGGACGTTGGCGCCGAGTTGTATGTGCAGTCGACCACCAGCCCTGACAAAATCAAAACACAAATTGCTTCCTTCTTGGAATATTTCCAAAATCAGCCACATAAAAGCGCGCCTTCTGCTTCGCGTGGTCTGTTTCAGGTGGATGAGCAAAGAAGGTGGCTTTGGTACGGTGACAGAGCCATACCCATGACGCCCACCGAGCTTAAGATCATGAGTAGGTTGCTCTCGCATCCTAGGCATGTTTTTACCCGACAAGAGTTAGCAAGCACTATTTGGGCGGAGGATGACCCCAGCAAATACCGCCGTATAGATGTGAATTTGCGCCGCATTCGCAAACGTTGTGAGGTGTTGGGCATCAAGTTGCCTATCACCACGGTGCGCGGACATGGCTACAGTTACAGGCCTTAATGTGCTAGCAAGCTGGCGCGCAGGCGGTGTTTAAGGTGGCTGGGCATCATGGTCTCAAGTGACCGGCCCAGACGCGTTCTCCTGCACGCCAGGGCATAGCGCAGCAAAAATAAAATAATTCGCCTCGGCCAAGTGATCTTCGTGGAGGTATGGTTGACTTGCGTTTCTGACTGCAAAGCCTGCCAGCGCAGCGCCGCTACTTGTTGGCTGGCATCTGGTTTTGCCTGCGCTTCCATAGATTCGCCACGGTTCTCATGGTAATAGGCCTGTAAACGGCTGGGCATGATGGCCTGCTCGGCAATAATGCTTTTTTGTCCTCGCTCGGCCTTGGCTTTTCTCAATTCGGCGTTCTCGGCTGACAAAATCTGCGCGATTTCTTGCACCCAAGTGCTTTGCCAGTCTTTTGCCGAGGTGGGCTTCGACAATACCCAACCGCCATCGCAGCTGCGCACGCGCTCGGCCACCGTGCCCACGTCGGTGCACACCACTGAAAGGCCTGCTAGCCACACATCGGAGAGGGTATAACTGTAGGTCTCAGGGCCCAAGGAGGGAAACAATACCACGGCAGTGTGGTGTCGGTGTAAGTGGGCGGCCAGTTGATTTTGCGGATAAGCGCCATGTATGTGTAAATAGCCGCCATACAGCACACCTGGGTGAAAGTGCGTGTCCAAGTAACCAATCAGGTGCAACTCCCAGTCTGCCTGTTGCTGCTGCAAATACTGGGCCAACTGCTCTAGCTGTCGTGCCCCTTTCACTGGGCCTATGGCACCTACCACGGCCACTCGTGTACGTTCGCCCTGGAGATCTCGTCTCCTCGGTTCATACGCAGGGCTGTTTACACTGTGCGGCACCACCTTGATGTCTATTGCCGAGAAATATTGCTGTAGCACCCTTTGGGTAAATTGTGAAGGCGCCAGCACAAATTTGGCATGCTGCAGCAATTGTTCATGAGCTTGTCTATAGGGAGCTATCTTTACGCTGTGCTTCACCGTGTCCTGAGCCAAACACTGCGAGCAGGTGCTTACTTCTGTGGGGGCCTGGCAATATTGCTCCTGGCTGTTGATTAAATGCACCAGTGGGCAGCTGGTGTAGAAATCATGCAAGGTGACGCCATAAGGCAGATGGGTCTCAGCCAGCGCCAGACGCAGGCCCTCGGCACAAGTCACCCAGTGGTGCAGATGAATGAAACGCACGTCGAAACAGGCACAAATCTGTTGCAGGTAATCTGACCAAAGTTGGTCTGGTTGACGCACAAACTCATAGCGTGTGTCGGCAATTTCAAGCCACCACACATTTTCCATTGCCTTGAGCACCACGTGCGACATGTCTGGCACTTGCGCACGGATATCGGCCACGTGGCGCAACACCCCACCTTCTTTTCCATGCACTATGTGCAGGATGCTGCCAGCGGTTTTTTTGATGTCCAGCTGATGGGTCAGCATGGCTCTCCATGTTTTGATCGGGTCTTTGGCTATAAATTTCTGCACCTCCAGATCATAGCCAGGGTGCCGGGCATTCAAGACTTGGCTGTTTTTTTGCACCAGTGCTGCCTTGTCGGCGCTGAAGCTCTGCCCGCCCTTATGCACCACAAAGGTGGCAGGACAAAATAAGTGTTGCCAGCCTTGCTTGAGCGCACGCTGACACCAATCATTCTCCTCTCCATAACCCCGACCAAATGCCTCTGCATCAAGCTCGCCGACTTCGCGCCAAGCCTGTCTGCGTACTAACATACAGAATCCCACGCCAGTGGGCAGTTCAATCAGGGGGTAATCAAATGCACTAATCTGCTGACACGCCTCGGCAAGCCACTGCCTCTCAGGTGCCGGGGGCACGGGGTTATTGTGCACAAATTTGGGGTAGGAACAGATCTCGGCATTATTTGAAAATGGCGTGATGCTGGCTGCTCTTGGGGCACGTCGAGCGAGGCTAAGCATACCCTCTAGCCAATGAGGCGTGAGTAAGGTGTCGGTGTTGAGCCAAACCACATCCTCATTCCAATGGTCTGTTTCTCGCATGGCGCTATTGATATTGCCTGTGAAGCCCAAGTTTTTTTCTCTATGCACCACCGTCAAACCTTCCTTTGCGGGCAGTGCATTGAGGTATTCGCTTATTGCGGGGTCTGGCGAGGCATCGTTCACGATATGCACGCGCACTGCCGCTGGGGTGTATTGCCACAGGCTGTCAAGACACGCTTTCAAATCTTCGAGCGCGTTGTACACCGGTATGATGATGGTGAGCAATTTAGTCACGTCTTGTCTTTGCTGCACTTAACTTGTCTTTCACACTGGCCCATATGCCCCGCCAAGACTGGCGGTACTGCAAATTATGCTGTGTCAGCTCTAAGTCGTTCTGTGTCTGCTGCAGTTGCGCTTGCATGCTCAACATCTGTCTGGCCTGCTCTTGTTCTTGCGCTAAATGGTGGTGTATCTGCTGCTCTAATTGCTCTTTAAATTCTGTTTGTGCCGAGATGAGATGCTGATTCCTCTGGATGATTTGGTCTCTTTCCTGCACCAGCTGCTCTCGTCTGAGCAACTCCTCGGTCTGTTGCCTATTCTGTGTTGACTTCTCTTCCAAGACATTGTTAAGACGTTGTATTTCCTGTGTCTGATTGCCAATATAGTCATGCTGTTGCTGCAAGGCATTATTTTGTTGCGTAAGTTGTTGGTCGCGCTCTTCTATGTGTCTATGCAGGTATTGCTTGTTTTCATTATGTTGCGCCAAGTCTGACTCTAGATAAGCAATGTGCTGTTCACGAGCGCTCAAATGCGTCTCTAACAATACCCGTTTTTTTTCAGCCAAGTAAAACGACTGTATCAGTTGCTCATCGGGGTCGGTCAATTGTCTAAATGGTTTTATTTTGCTCTGCGCATTGGCAATGATGCCCTCTGCGCGGCTGGCCAGCACTATCCAATACATGCCCTGTGGCAGCAGTGCGCCCTGTTCTTGGGGGGCTTGATCTAAATGCAGCAAGTAATCTGATTTTGCAGGATTGCTGCGGTCTGCCTCTAGGGCCCAGATGCTTGATTGCACCATCATTCTTTGAGCGCACCAGAGTTGATGGGCAAAGTGCTGACTGAGGAGTTGGTCAAACTCGCTTTTGCTGAGCTCCTTGACATGGTACTCGTTGGCGTACTCACGCTTAGTGCTGTATTCCTCCACATCGGGTGAAGAGATGATGAGCAGCCCATCATCTTTCAGCACGCGGTTAATTTCAGCCAGCATGTCTGTCTGAGCGCTGAGGTGTTCGATGACCTCAAATGACACCACCACATCCACACTCTTATCCGGCAGTGGCAGAGCGCAAACAGAGGCTTGCTGATAGCGTAAATTTTTTTGTCCGCCGTAGCGGTGGCTGGCATGCTGCACTGCTTGCTCTGATAGGTCTATTCCAAGTACCGACGCAGCACTGCTGGCAAGCAGTGACGAGCCATAGCCCTCACCGCAGCCGGCGTCCAGCACGTTTTTGCCCTTGACATGCTCCAAGGCCAACAAATATCTATGGTGGTGCTCTGCCCAGATATCTCCCTTGGTCTCTGGGGTGTAGCGCTCGCCGGTGAACTCTAAGGCTTTGGACATGTTCTGCCCATGTGTTGTCATGTGTGTATTTTAGCTGTCACTATGCTGTTGATGCAATTGCTGCAACAAGTTTTCCCAATCTTGCACAT
>JBDKJU010000309.1:0-6410 GCA_039796435.1 Pseudomonadota bacterium
TGTTGCGCGGCGGTGTCATCGAACAGTGGGACAGCGCTTATGCCCTCTACCACGAGCCACAGACACGTTTTATTGCCGACTTCATTGGACAAGGCGTGTTCTTGCCCGGTCAAGTCATGCCCGGACAAAAAGTGAATACCGAGCTCGGGACGATGACGCTTGATTCAAACAAGTTTCTGGCTGGGGCAACGGTGGAGGTGTTGATACGGCCTGATGATGTGTTGCATGACGACGCCAGCAATACCAGTGCCATCGTGCGTGCCAAGGCATTTCGTGGCGCACAGTTCATGTACACACTCGAACTGCCCAGCGGTCAGCGCATCTACTCATTGGTGCCCAGCCACCATAATCACGCCCTTGGCACCCCCATAGGCATACGCTTGGAAGTGGACCACGTGATTGCCTTTTCACGCTAAACTGAGCAGTCATAATCAGGAGACTACTTCATGAGCTTGCGCTTTATTATTTTGGCCTGGGCCTTGGTGCTGCAACTGTTGTCGACCGCGCAGGCCCAACAACCGCCGTGGTCCAACTGGGATCAGGAAAAGGCTTTTGCCGAGAGCCAAAAACGTTTGGCAGCGGGCAAAGACCCCTTGCCCGGACAGCGTGATTGTTTTTGGCGTTACGGCCCGGTGAGTGCCGACCCCTACATCAACATCGCCTATCCCGACGGGGCCACCTTTTATTGGAGCGCGGTGTTCAGCATTCCAGATGGCGCCAGAATGTACATAGAGGCTGATTACCCCAAAGCCCGTTACTCCTCCTTCATCACCTATGACTACATGGGTGCGCCGCTCGACGCGGTGGCAGACTATCTGTTCAAACCAGTGTCGGGTTCGGTCAATCCTTACTTGCCCGGGGTGTCGCGCGATGCCAGTAATCGCCGCTATCGCCTGGAAGTGGTGAGCACGCCCCTGGGGCGGCCGATTCCTTGGGGAACCTACATGAAGGGGCAGACGCGCGAACAGATTCATGCCCCACCACAACCCAATAATGGCCAGCAAACCCTCATGTACCGTATTTACGCCGGTGACCGTGGTACGGATGAGACCGCGGGTGCCGGGCTGCCAAAGATATTCATGACCACCAAAGAGGGCAAGATGCTGGGTGGACGCGAGGCCTGTGCCGCTTTGCGCACGGCTCAGCCGGTGTCACTGGATCAGGGTGCTCTGGCCACGCCGCGTGATTTTTTGTACAAGCTCACCGAGCAGGCGCGTGAACGCATGGGCCCCATGGCCCCCGCCACCAATCCGCCCAACTGGAGCAAGTCCTCGGAAGACATGTCGCGCTATGCCATTTACACCGGCGAGACGCGCGTGGCCACGGGTGAGCAGAAGCGTGTGGGCAGTTTTTACGCCAATTTGGATAATCAATATCTGCGGGCCTTTTTGCACCGCAAGTTTGGCGAGGTGTTTGTTCTGCGCGCCAAAGCCCCCACCACCCCCAAAACCTACGCCGGTGGCGGGGTGTGGAATGACAATGCCGATTTACGTTACTGGTCCTGGTGTTCACAGCAAGGCTTTGGCTCGGGGCGGGTGAACACCTGTTTGTTTGACGAGCAAATTCCTGTTGACCGGCAAGGCTTCTACACCTTGGTGGTCAGTAATGCCAAGGACAGACCGCGCAACGCCATTCCCGAGTGTGGGGTGGCCTGGCTGCCAATCGCCGATGTGGGCGACGGCACCGGCGAAGCCGATATGGGTTTTATCGTGCTGCGCCACATGCTGGGGGCCAACCAGTTTCCACAGGCCATTCAAGGCGTGAAGAGCCAGTCCAGCATACAGCAGGACATGGGGCCATATGCGCCACGCGGACGGTACACCACGGTGGCTTCATTTGAAGCCTTCAGCCCCTGCCTCATCGAACAGCGCTAAGTGATCAACGTTGAAAAAAAAGAATGGCCAGCCCTGCTCGGGTCGTTTGCTTACTTTTTTTGTCTTCTGTGCGCTTACTACATCATCCGTCCGGTGCGTGATGAGATGGGTATTTTGATCGGCACGGAGAAATTAAGCCAACTGTTTACTGTGGTGTTCTTTGTCATGTTGGCCTTGACGCCAGTATTTGGTTGGCTCATCACCCGCTTTCCACGCAGCCTGACTTTGCCATTGGTGTACGCTTTTTTCGCTCTCAATCTGCTGGGCTTTTGGGGCTTGTTTGCACAAAATGCAAAAGACAAAGACGTGGCCACCGTGTTCTATGTCTGGGTCAGCGTGTTTAATCTCTTTGCCGTGTCAGTGTTTTGGAGCTTTATGGTGGACTTGTGGGACGAGCCACAGTCCAAACGTTTGTTCGGCATTATTGCGGCAGGGGGTACGAGCGGAGCATTGCTGGGGCCTATCATCACTGCGAGTTTGGTCAAGAACATAGGAGTGGCCAATTTATTGCCGATCTCCGCGCTGTTTTTATGTGGTTGTATCGCGGCACTTTTGTATCTGTCGTCTTGGGCAAGACGGCATGGCACGGCCAAGGCAAAAGAGGAGAAGGCCTTGGGGGGCGGCATACTCGATGGCCTCAAATTGGTGTTGCAAAAGCCGTTGCTGTTGTGGATGTGCGCCTTGCTCTTGCTCATGGCCATTGCCGGCACACTCATGTATTTTGAACAGCAACGTCTGGTGGCCAAGGCTTTTAGCAGTTCCACCGAACGCACGCAGTACTTTGCGCAACTTGACCTTGTCACCAATGCCGTGGTCTTGTTGGTGGAGATTTTTTTCACCAGTCAAGTGATGAAACGTTTTGGCTTATTACCTGCCTTGCTTGCCTTACCGGTGCTTACCGTGGTGGGTTTTATCTGGTTGGCGGTGAACCCGGCGCTGTTTGTGATTGCCACGCTGCTGGTGTTGCGGCGGGCGGCAGAATATGCCTTGGCCAAGCCAGCGCGTGAGGTGTTGTTTACGGTCTTGTCAAAAGAGGAAAAGTACAAGGCCAAAAACGTCATTGACACCGTGGTGCACCGAGCCGGTGATGCCACCGGCGCATGGTTGTCCACCGCACTTAAAACGCTTGCCCCCAGCACTGGCGAAGTGGCTGCCATGCTCACGCCCGTGGGTTTGGTGAGCTGCGGGGTGGCCTGGTATCTGGCCAGAGCACACGAGCTCAAACAGCGCGACGCCAGCGCGCCATGAAGCCTTCATCACCTTGGTCAAAATCAAGGTGTCGATTCACTTCGGCGTAACGCTTTAAGAGATCTGCCTGATCGTGCCCACCGAGATGCAATAAGGCATAACGGTAGTCGCCCAGCCATTTCACTTCACGCGCCCGTGACCAGCCATGTTTGATGAGAAGATGCAGTTGCGCATCTGCGGCAAAATCTTTGAGCCAAAGTTGTTGAGCCTGACTTGGAGCATGTTTGATGGCTTGCCCAAACTCGCGGTAGACAAAGCTGGCGGCGGCTCCCCAAATTGGGGGTGATGGCTCAGGCTGGGGACGACCCAAGCTGATCGCGGCGAGCAAAATAAACAAATTGAGTCCGTGCACCTTTTCATATAGGTCGGCAAACTGCCCCGCCATGCGCGGGTTGATTTCGATGATTTTGATGCTCTGCTCAGCGGGCTGATAAAAGAGCTCGACATTGAACATCCCATGTGCAAAACCGATGGCCTCGACTGCTTGCTTGGCCACTGACTCCACCTGCTTCAGCACGTCCTTGGACAAGAGTGATGGCAGTTGAAAACGCATGAAGGCACTGGTACCCGGGTACATGACAGCATCAAGTGTGCCCAAGATGTGCACCTGGCCGTTGACGGCATAGCCGTCGACGTTAAGCTGTGTCCCAGACATCAGCTCTTCTGCAATCATCCAATCACCATCCACGGCAAGTTTCAGGCGTTCGCGGGCAATACGATTGAAAGGTCGAGTCAGGCGCTTGATGATGAATTTTTCCATCAAGCCAAAGCGCATGTGCGTTTGCAGTTCCGTTAAGGAATGGCATTTTTTAGCGAGGATAGAGAACGCCGCTTTCACCGGTTTGACAAACACCGGGTAGGGCAAACGCATGCTCGTCGTCAAGTCACTGTCGTAGTGAAAGGCTTGAAATTTTGGCACCCGCGTGGGCATGCTGGCGTAGAGCATTTCACGGCAGTGTAGTTTGTGTTGTGCGGTGAGCAGCGCGGCCACCGGCGTGCCGGGCAAGCCAAGCTGCTCACTCAAGAGTGCGGCTGAGAGTGCGCCAAATTGTTCATGCGTCGAGAAAACACAAGCAATGCTGCTGGCTGGGTATTTGCGCAACAAAGTCTCGACAAAGTTCTCGGCAGTGAAGTTGGCCAGTTTCAAGTTACTCGGGAAGGTGAAGAGATCAAAGCCTTCTGAGCACCACTCTATGTCAGGAAAATGCAGTCGCAACAGTGGCATGGCGGCGGTTTCCCACTCTTGCGGAAAAAGTATGAGACCGTATTTTTTAGCCACGGCGTCGCAAGTCATGATAACAGTCAAGAAGGCGTAAGGCCCATTCGGGGGCATGTGCCTTTTTCCAGATACCAGCGGCGTATTTATTGGCTTCCGACCAAGTGGGGTAGGCGTGGATGGTGCCTAAGATCTTATTTAACCCTATGCCATGTTTCATGGCGAGCACAAACTCTGGCAACATTTCGGCCGCGTGCTTGCCCACTATGGTGACCCCGAGTATTTGGTCTTTATTGGGGCGGCTCAGTACACGCACAAAACCGTGGTTATCGCCATCAGCAATGGCGCGGTCGAGGTCATCAAGGGCGTAATGACTGATTTCATAGGCAATATTTTGTGCTTTGGCTTCTTGCTCATTCAGGCCCACCCGTGCCACTTCTGGCGAGGTAAAGGTAGCGGCTGGGATGACGCGGTAGTCAGCGGTGAATTGTTTGAACGGGCGAAACAAGGCATTGACCGAGGCGTACCATGCTTGATGCGCCGCCACGTGGGTGAACTGATAGGGGCCAGCCACATCGCCGCACACGTAAATATTTTTTTGCGCGGTCTGCATGAGTCCGTTGTGGCTGATGGTGTGTTTGGCATCTAGTTGAATGCCTAAAGCCTCAAGACCAAGCCCTGCGGTGTTGGGACTGCGACCGAGCGCAATGAGCACTTGGTCAAAAGCGAGTTGCTGTCCAGTATGCAGTTGCGCGCTGTGCTGACTGAATTGCGTCACTTTACTGCCAAGATGCACAGTGATGCCATCAGCCAACAGTGCTTGGTGTAGGACTTCTGCTACACAGGCATCTTCGCGTGGCAGTATCTGCGTGGCCATTTCCACCAACTGCACTTCACTGCCCAGGCGTGCAAAGGCTTGCGCCATTTCGCAGCCAATGGGCCCCGCCCCGAGAACGAGCAAACGCTTGGGCAATTCGCGCAAGTTCCACAAAGTGTCAGAGGTGAGATAGGCTATTTGCGCAAGGCCGGGGATAGAAGGCACACTGGGATGCGCTCCCGTGGCAATGATGATATTGGCGGTGCTCAGTAGCTGGCTGTGTTCACCCTGCACCACTTTGACCAGATGGGGTGACAGAAGGCTGGCCTGACCTAGGACACAATGGACGCCAAGGGCGCGATAACGCGCTACAGAGTCATGTGGCTCAATCTGGGTGATGGTGGTGCGGATGCGCTGCATGACCTCGGCAAAATCAATAGTGGCTTCGGCTTGGCCTATGCCATATTGCGTGGCGTGTTTGATGTCATGCAATAAATGGGCGGTGCGCAGCAAGGTTTTTGACGGCACGCACCCTGTGTAGAGGCAGTCTCCTCCCATGCGCTGATTTTCTACCAAGGTGACTTTGGCCTTGACAGCAGCAGCGATGTAGCTGGACACTAGGCCAGCTGCGCCGCCGCCAATGACAACGAGGTTATGATCGTAAGGCACTTAAACGACTCAATAGTTTTTTTAGTACCCAAGGCAAAATCGCCAAGAGACAAAAGGCCACGATCAGGTCTGGGGACAAGATGCCCTTTAAAGACTCTATTTGTGCCAAGGCCTTGCCCGCATTGACAAACACCAAGGTGCCCGGAATCATGCCTAAGAGGCTGACCCAGAAAAATGTGCGGGTCTTGATGGGGGTGAGCCCCATCAAGGTGTTGATGAGGAAAAAAGGCATCACTGGCACCAGGCGTAGACCGAATAAATAAAACGCCCCTTCCTTCTCCATGCCGGCGTTGATGCCTTGTAATTGCTGCGCGAACTTGCTTTGTACGCTGTCGCGAAATAAATAGCGTGTGCTTAAAAAGGCCAGGGTTCCGCCAACTGTGGCACTCACCACCACCACCGCGCAGGCCAAGGGGTAATTGAACAGGGCACCTGCCAAGAGCGACAAGAGCCCTGCTGCGGGCAAGGACAGGGCGGCAAACACCACGTAGGTAAAGGCAAAGCCCAACACTGCTTCGGCGTAGTGATTGTCCACCCAGGTTTTGAGTCGCATTTGTTCTGCCTTCAGGGTATCGAGATTCAGGTA
>JBDKJU010000310.1:0-5848 GCA_039796435.1 Pseudomonadota bacterium
AATGCCAAAGCGCCGATGACGCACAAACACCACTGCGTCACCGCCAATGACAGTGCGCTCCCGGATATCTGCGGAATCAGCAAGCCACTCACAAAAGCCACCACGGTCATTTGGGTGAATGACAACATGGAAGTACAGGCACCGCGTATGGCAGGATAATAATCCATCAAATGCAGTTGAATCGGGGGCAGGCACAAACCCATACCGCAGGCATATAAAAACAAAGGCATGACATGCACGGGCACGCTAGGTGGTAAGAAAAAATAATTCACCAACACATTGACACTTACCCCCAAGAAAGCCAGCAACACGCCGAGCATGGTTTGTCGCACCGGTTTGAGTTTTCCCGCCAAACGCCCCGACAGAGCCGCGCCCAGCATGATGCCCCCCATGCTAGGCACAAATACCCAATGAAAACCTTGCTCACCGAGTTTTAGGTGGGTCATCACCATGGCGGGAGCGGCCAGAATATAGACCATCACAGCAACATGAATAAAGGCGTTGCCAAACGCAATGACTTGAAACTGGGGTTTCAAAAAAACATCAAGATAATTGCGCATCAAGGCTGAAAAACTGAAGCGATGCCGCTTCTCAGGGGGCAGACCCTCGGGCAAATAACGCCATTGCAAGAGCATGGCGAACGTAGCCAAGCCGGTCAACACCCAAAACACCGCTTGCCAAGGGGCGTAACGGATAATGACCCCACCCAATATGGGGGCCACTATCGGCGCAATGCCAAAGATCATGGTTTGCTGTGACTGTAAGCGTTGGGCGTCGGGCCCGTCAAAGAGGTCGCGCACCAAGGCCCGCCCCACGATGAAACCCGCTGTCGAGGTCAACCCCTGTACCAGCCGAAAAAACAACAGCACCTGAATATTGTCCGCCAATGCGCAAGCTGCCGAGGCCAAGGCATAAACACTTAAGGCGGTGATGATGACGGGTCTGCGGCCAACAAAATCTGAAATAGCCCCATGAAACAGTGCCATGACGGCCATGCCGATAAAAAACACGGTCATCGACAATTGCATCATGTAAGGCGTGGTCTTTAAAGACCGCTCCATCTCGTGAAAAGCAGGCAGATACATATCGACCGCAAACGGCCCCGTCATTGAGGCCATGGCCAACAACAGCGCTACTTTTCGTGTTGATATGGGCAAGGCTGGCGCTGCCGGGCCAGCACTAGGAGTAGTCATATGCGCTTAATTTTTTTTAGCCTGCAAGGCAGTTTGCACCATTTTCTTGGTGATTTTGGGTGCGAAATGACCAATAAATTCATACACCGTCAGCCGCAAACTGGCACCTCGACGCAAACCTATGCGAGTGGTGGCGGCAGGGAAAATATGCCCCACTGGCAGCACCACAAAATCATCATCCTGTTTCTGATCTACCGCCATCTCTGCCACTATGCCCACCCCCAATCCTAGCCGCACGTAAGTTTTAATGACATCTGAATCAAGGGCGGTCAACACCACGTTGGGCACCAAGGCGGCCTGCTTGAACGCCGCATCAATGGCCGAGCGACCTGTAAAAGTGCCATCGTAAGTGATGATAGGGTAGGCAGCGAGGGTCTTTAAATCGAGCTTGTGTACTTTGGCCAAGGCATGCGTTTTGGGCGCAATCACCACGCGGTTCCAGGTGTAACTGGGCAGCGTGGCCAGATCATGATGTTCGGCCAAGGCTTCCGTGGCAATTGCCAAGTCTGCTTCCCCAGAGGCCACCCAGTTAGCACATTGAACCGGATTGCCTTGTTTTAGCTGCAAACGCACATTGGGGAAACGTTTTAAAAATGGCCCAATAGCTTGCGGCAACACATAGCGTGCCTGCGTGTGGGTGGTGGCCAAAGTGAGGGTGCCGCCAATGGAGCCCGTGTAGTCAGAGGACACAATTTGTATATTGTCCAAAGCCCCTAGGACTCGGCGTGCGTGCTCTAGAACTTCTTCGCCCGCCTGAGTCAGTTTGACGATGCGCTTGCCCTTGCGATCAAACAATTTAAGCTTAAGGGTCACCTCTAGCATGGCCAGAGTTTTGCTGACCCTGGGTTGTGTGGTTTCTTCTGCGTCGGCAGCCGCAGAGGCTGAATAACCATTGTCCACAATGGCCACAAAGTGGCGAAGTTGTTCGAGCGTCATGCGTCGATTTTAAAATACGGCTGTGCTTACCATTTCCATACACCCGCAGAACCCGCAGCAAAGGCTTATTGACCAAGCGGTTTCGGCTGTGCAAAGAGGCGCAGTCATCGCCTATCCTACCGACAGCTCCTATGCCTTGGCCTGTCAGATAGGCGATGTCGATGCCTTAAAACGTTTGCGCCAGCTGCGCGGCATAGACGACAAACACCACCTGACTTTGGTTTGTGCCGATCTCTCCGAGGTATCGAAATATGCCCGCGTCGACAATGTGCAATATCGCCTGCTCAAGCGCGGCACTCCCGGTCCCTATACCTTCATCTTGCAAGCCAGCCGTGAAGTACCACGCCGCTTGCAACACCCCAAACGCAGCACCATCGGCCTCAGAGTGCCGGCACATCCTATTGTGCAAAGTCTGCTCAAGACACTGGGGGAGCCTTTGCTCAGTTGCACTTTTATCCATGAAGGTGAGGCCCTGTTTGACCCCTACACCATCGCCGAAGGGCACTACCCTTTGCTGGATATGTTGATAGAGGGAGGGGTATGCAGCGAACAGACCAGCACCATCGTCGATATGTCGGGAGATGAGCCAGAACTCATCAGACAAGGCGCAGGTGCGCTGTCAGTGCTCGGCCTTTAATTTACGCTCAAGGCCACGAGCAAAATAAGACACGGGGTAACACAAGGCAAAGTACAACACCGCGACGCAACTGTACACCGTGAAAGGCTGAAAAGTGGCATTGGTGATCATCTGCCCAGCTTTGGTCAGCTCTATAAAGCCAATCACCGAAGCCAAGGCCGTGCCCTTGATCACTTGCACCAAAAACCCCACCGTTGGGGGCACCGCAATCTTGAGCGCTTGCGGAAAAATCACCAAGCGTAGTTGCTGCACAAAAGTCAGGGCCAGACTTTTGCCCGCCTCCCATTGCCCCTTGGGCACTGCCTCGATACAACCCCGCCAAATCTCGGTCAAAAAGGCGCTGCTGTACAAGGTCAGCGCCAAGGCGGCTGATGCCCAGGCACTGACATTAAGCCCCAGCAAGGCCAGGCCAAAATACGCCAGAAACAATTGCATGAGCAGGGGCGTGCCTTGAAAAACCTGCACATATATTTTCACCGCGTTTTGTGCCCAAGTGTACTTGCCAATGCGCAGCACCAATAAGCCAAGCCCAAACACGCCCCCCCGTATAAAGGCGATGAGCGACAGCACCACCGTCCAGCGCATGGCCAGAAGCAGATTACGAAAAATATCCCAAAGACTAAAGTCGACCATACCCCATGTTTAGTGTTTGTATACGTAACGGGGCCCGAGCCACATGAGCAGTTGCCGCACAAGCATGGCCAAAGCCAAGTACATGGCAGCGGCGATCATGGTTGCCTCAAAAGCACGAAAATTGCGGCTGTGGATCAGGTTGGCCACGTAAGAGAGCTCCTGCGCCGATATTTGCCCACACACAGCAGAGCCCAGCATCACGATGATGATCTGCCCCACCATGGCGGGCCAAATGCTCTTCAACGCCGGCGGCAACACCACCAAACGCAAAATCTGCCGCTTGTTTAAGGCCAGAGACTTGGCCGCGTCCCACATGCCCTTAGGCGTGGCTTCCAGTCCGGCGCGCACTATCTCTGTGGAGTAGGCTCCCAAGTTCACCACCATGGCGATAACAGAGGCAAGCTCTGGACTCAACTTCACCCCCAATGACGGCAGGCCAAAAAAAATGAAAAAGAGCTGCACGATAAACGGGGTGTTGCGAATAAGCTCCACATAGGCGGCCACCCACATTTTTCCAAACTGGGAACCGTAGGCGCGCACGCAGGCACAGACAATGCCCAAAGACACCCCCAGCACCGCCGACACTGCGGTCAGAACAACGGTGAGCCCCAAGCCCTTGGCTAAAGCAGGCCACTCAGCCAGAACCGGGGCAAAATCAAGAGCGATCAATTACTGGGGCAAATCGCCTGCTGGGCGACCAAGCCATTTTTGTGACATGCGATCGAGGTCGCCAGCCTTTTTGGCCTCGGCAATAATGGCGTTCACTTTGGCGCGCAGCGCCTCTTCGCCCTTGGCTACGCCCACGAAATTCGGAGAGTCTTTCAGGGTAAATTTATATTCCACATCCAGTTTGGGATTTTTTGCCATCATGTTGCCTGCCACTGAAGCACCCGTGGCTATCACCTGGGTTTGACCGGCAACAAAAGCCGACACCGTGGTGTTATTGTCTTCGAAGCGTTTGATGTCGGTGCCGGGCGCGGCCACTTTGGTCAGCTCCAGATCTTCAATGGCACCGCGGGTCACGGCCACTGTCTTGGCGCCCAAATCCTGTGGCCCTTTGACGGACAAGCCCTTGGCGGCAAACACAGCCTGGAAAAACGGCGAGTAAGCCGAAGCAAAGTCAATCACCTTCTCACGGTCTGGGTTTTTACCCAAGGTCGAAATCACCAAATCGGCTTTTTTGGTCTGCAGATACGGAATGCGGTTGGCACTAGACACCACCACCAGCTCGGTCTTCACCCCAAGCTTGGCCCCCAAATAATTGGCCATATCGATGTCAAGTCCCTGTGGTTGTAAATCAGTGCCCACAAAACCGTAAGGGGGAAAATCAGTGGGAATGCCCACACGCAAGACCTTGTTCTTCATCACTTCGTCAAGTGCACCTTGGGCGTAGCCCAAAGACGAGGAAACAGTCAACACAGCAACAACCAGCAAACGCAGAAATTTATTCACAGAAACTCCGAGCATCTAATTTATGAATGAAGCTGCCATTATCGCAAATTAAAATACTCGGCTATGGACAATTTTCTGTACCTACTGGCGGTGAACGCCGTTCCCTTTCTGACGGCGATCACACTGCATGAAGCCGCCCACGGCTATGCCGCACTCAAATTCGGCGATGGCACCGCCAAAATGCTGGGGCGTTTGTCGCTGAACCCCTTGCGACATGTCGACCCACTTGGCACCATTGCTCTGCCTGCCCTCACCTTATTGGTCGGTGGTTTTTTCTTCGGTTGGGCCAAGGCCGTGCCAGTGAACAGCAATAACCTGCACAAACCCAAGACCGATATGATCTGGGTGGCAGCGGCGGGGCCGGCCGCCAATTTACTGATGATGATTGCCTGGGCATTCTTATTAAAATTCAGCCCGGACTCTGCTGTATCCGCAATTGCCAAAGCCGGCATTGCTTGGAATTTAAGCCTCATGGTACTAAACCTGCTGCCCTTGTTGCCCTTGGATGGCGGGCGCATCGTGGCTGGCCTGCTGCCCAACAAGCTCGCCAACGCCTACAGCAAGCTCGAACCTTATGGCATGTTTATCTTGATTGCCCTCATGCTGACCAAAACCCTCAATATCATTCTTGGCCCCTTATATGAAATTGCAGCGGCCATTGTCCATGGAATTCTGCAGTGAATAAAAAAAGAGTACTCTCAGGCATGCGCGCCACTGGCGCCTTGCACATTGGCCACTACCACGGTGCACTCAAAAACTGGGTGCGCCTGCAAGACGAATTCGAGTGTTATTATTTTGTGGCTGACTGGCATGCCCTCACCAGTCATTACGATGACCCGCGCATCATTGCTGGTGCTACTTTGGACATGGTCACCGACTGGTTGGCCGCCGGGCTTGACCCCAATAAAAGTGCCATCTTCCTACAGTCACAAGTGGTGCAACATGCCGAATTGTCCCTGCTATTGGGCATGATGACCCCTCTGGGCTGGCTGGAGCG
>JBDKJU010000311.1:0-3928 GCA_039796435.1 Pseudomonadota bacterium
GCCTGTCGGTTGCTGGTCAGCCAAGCGCGTTGTTGCGTGAGCACGGTGAAGCTTTTACCAATGTCGTAAAAAATGTGCTGCGTGAGCTGGAATAAATTTTCGTCCACCAGAGCATAGTCAAACTCCCCCAAGGACAGGGCAGCGATGATGGCTTCTTCATCAGACTCCGAGGTGGTGTGGAACAACACTTGTCTGTGGTTTTGCAACAACTGCTGGTACGCTGGGTGCAGCTCTATACGGGGCATCACCAGTACTTTTTTATTCGCCAGTTCTGCCCAGGACTTGACGGCATTTGCTTCGGCTCTGTGCACCAGAAGCCAGTCATTTTTGTGGTACTTTGCTTGCGTGGACAAAACATCACTGCCGTCCAAAGGGGAGGGTGGCAGCTGGTAGCCGATGGGGGCAAAGTCTAGTTCTTTGTGCTTTAAGGCTTGAATCACCGCTTGCGGACTGGGGTAGCTCATCACCCGCAGGGCCTTGTTTTGGTGGCGGGCAAAGCGCTTGATCAGGTCGTACTCAAAACCATGTGCGCGGTCATTGTCATCCAGCTGGTAAATGCTGGGGCTGTCAATCACCCCCACCCGATAAATGCCCTCACTTGCCGCCAGTGTTTGTGCGGGGGTGAGCTGTTCGAGGTATGCAAGCAGATAAACAGCGCCAAGCGTGGGCAGCAACAACAGGAGTGGCAAAACAAAACGTGTCCAGCTCATGGTGTATTTTTTGTGGGTGGGTGGGCGGGTGGGATGGGGACCTAGTTTAGAGGGAAAATAAGGGTTTGACAAAGTGCCAGCCCCACACGCCAAGCGCAGTCATGATGGCGTAGCGACTGAACTTACCCAGCAACATCCATAAACACGATGGCCAGAATGGCAGCTTGAGCCAGCCACCGATCATGGTCAATGGGTCACCCACCACCGGCAGAAAGGTGAAAAACATGGCGCTGGGCCCCATTTTGTCTAGCCAAGGTTTCAGTTTGACAAACTGTTCCGGCTTAAAGCGCTCGGTGCCCCAGGTGCCCATCCAAAAACTGATGAGACCACCCAGAAAGTTTCCCGCTGTGCCCACCAGTACTGCAGGCCAAAAATGGTTGCTGGGGTCAATGAGGGTGTAGGCCATCACGGCAGGCTCAGAGGCCAGCGGCAGCAGAGTGGCACCAATAAATGCAGCGGCAAAGATAGTCGATAAACCTACCTGGGGCAGCGCGAATATCTCCAGAATTTTGCCGAAAAGAGGGTCCATCATTGGTCCTTGCCGGTGTTCTTGGCGGATACAGTTTCATTGAACACCAGTGCCAAGAGCACAATACCTCCACCAACCAGGGTGGCGTGGCTGGGCACTTCATTGGCAAACAGCCAGGTCCACAGCGGGCCAAGCACTACCTCCAGCAGACACAGCAAGGGGAGCTCACTGGCGGACAAATGTTTGCTGGCCACGACGTATAAAGAGCAGGGTATCGCGAGTTGTGCCAGACCCAAAACCGCGAGCAATGCGAGGTCATGGGCATTGGCAGTAAAGGGCAGGGACATGGGCAGCATGAGCAGGCAAGAGAAGATGCCGCCCAAGAGCACGGAGGGAATTAAATCTAGAGTGGCACCGACTTTCTTGAGCACCACCACATTCACAGCGGCGGCGATGGGCACGCCAAAGGCAATGAGGGTGCCTAGATTGCCGTCCATGCCGTCCTTGAACATGAGCCCCATGCCCAAGGTGGCAAAGGCAATGGCTGCCCAAGTGACATTGGAGATTTTTTCATGCAAGCACCACCAGGACAGGAGCGCCGCAATGAGTGGAAACAGGCTGTTAACGATGAGGGTGTTGGCCACTGTGGTCTTGGTGAGGGCGAGCATGAAGCAGGTGAACATGGTGGCCCACAGCAGACCAGAGAGCAGACCAAATTTTCCTGCTTGCTTGAGGCTGTGAAAGGCATGTCTGCCGTTACGGTACAGCAGCCAGATGAGGAGGCTGAGCGCGCAAAAAAAGCTGCGCCAGAAAGTGACTTCAAAGCCTTGCGTGACTTCCAGTTTGCGGGTGACCACACCGGCGATGCTCCACAAAAATGTGCACAGCACGACCGTGGCCACGGCCCAGTGGTGTTGACGTTGCGTGTTCATTACTTGATTTTGATGCCGGTGAATTCTTCTTCAATGCGATCGCGGTAGTAGCTTTGCGGATTGCTGGCGCGCAACAGCCCATCATAGACGCTTTGACTGACACCGCTGTAGGCCATGATGGTTCCGCCCGTGAGCTCTACTTCCATGAGCCGACGACCAGCATCATAGCCAAGGGATTTAATCTGAGTGCTGCGCAAAGGGGTGCGGTTCATGCGGTGGTCGGTCGTATTCAGGCAGACAGAAAGGCGTCAAGTTCCTGGCGGGTGGGGATGCCGGCACGGCCACCAAATTTGGTGCATTTCAGCGCCGCCGCATAGGTAGCAAAACGCATGGCGGCAGCGATGTCTTGCCGCTCTGCCAAGGCCTGTGCCAATGCGCCATGAAAAGTGTCGCCAGCGGCCAGCGTGTCAATGGCCTTGACCTTGGGTGCGGGGCAACTGGACAGCTCTTTGCCATTCCACCACAGAGCGCCCTTGCCTCCCAAGGTGACACCCACGACTTCGTTGTAGCCACCAAAGGCGCGTGGCAAGGCTTCTTCAGGCTCACCCATGTCCAGCTCGGCGAGCATGGTTTCGCTGAACACTGGGTGGGTGGCGTGTTGGGCAATGGAGAGCACAGCATCGGCGACGCCACCATCGGCATCAAATACCGAAGGTTTGTTGTGTTGGTGCGCGGCCTCGAAAAGGGCGCGTGCACCGGTGAGCCAACGGGTATCAGCAAGCACGGCATCGGCCTTGGCGACTTCTGACAAGGGCAACCAAGACACATCTGAGGGGTAGCCTTGCACTGGGGAGCTGATGATCAGACGCTCCCCATCTTCATCAATCAAAATGGCGGCCACCTTGGTTTTGGCACCGCTGAGTTTGCGCACGTTTTGTATGTCCACGCCTTCTTGTGCCATCAGACCCAGCACCTGCTCTCCGGTGAGGTCATCACCCACACGGCCCCAGTATTGCGCTTGACCACCTAAGCGCTGCACGGCCACTGCGCCATTAGACGCCATGCCCCCGCCGGTGACCACAAACGCATCGGCGCGCAGTTTGGCGGGGGGCTTTGGCAGTATGGGCACTTGGAAGATTTGATCAAGGGTAGACACCCCGAGACAGATGACAGATTTTTTCATGGACGCAGTTGCTGAAGAGTTGCCTGCAGGGCCAACAGAATATTGGCATGGTCAGCCAATAAGGCAGGCAGTAAAGGGGTGAGAGTAATAGATTGTAGTGGGGCAGGCCCGAGGCGTTGCCAGGAGAGTGCTTGCCCTTCTTTGCCTTGCTCTGCCAAGGTGCCTGTCCAGGCCAGGCAGAGTTGGAAATGCAGGTGCACGCGGGCATGCGGGTAGGAGTGAATTTGACGCGTCCAGTGTGTTTGCTGGGTGATGCGCACCCCCAGCTCTTCTTCGATTTCGCGCACACAGGCGTGTTCAACACTCTCGCCGGTTTCGCATTTTCCGCCGGGGAATTCCCAGTAGCCAGCATAGGGTTTGCCCTCTGGACGCTGCGCAAACAAAACGCGACCGTCGTCAGCGATGAGCACGGCCACGGCGACTTCGGTTAAGGGGCGTTGGTCTTCGTTGGCCACTAGCGCAGCGCCTTGGCCAGTTCGGTTTCGAGCGCCACTCGTTCTTTTTCTTGTTTCAGGCTGCTGCCACTGACCACAAAAATATCTTCCGCCCGCTCACCTAAGGTGTTAATGCGGGCAGAGCGCAGATTGATTTTGTGGGCGTGCAAGATCTGCGCAATGTTGGCCAGTAGGCCGGGGCGGTCTCCGGCAACCACTTCGAGAATGTGGTCTTCGCTGTTTTCTGCCAGCGCAATGCT
>JBDKJU010000312.1:0-4267 GCA_039796435.1 Pseudomonadota bacterium
CCTCCCGTAGGAGTCTGGGCCGTGTCTCAGTCCCAGTGTGGCTGATCATCCTCTCAGACCAGCTACTGATCGTCGCCTTGGTGGGCCTTTACCCCACCAACTAGCTAATCAGACATCGGCCGCTCTAAAAGCGCAAGGCTCTTGCGAGTCCCCTGCTTTTCTCTCTCGAGTTTATGCGGTATTACCCAACCTTTCGGCTGGCTATCCCCCTCTCAAAGATACGTTCCGATGTATTACTCACCCGTTCGCCACTAGATTGATATTGCTACCAATCCCGTTCGACTTGCATGTGTAAAGCATGCCGCCAGCGTTCAATCTGAGCCAGGATCAAACTCTTCAGTTCAATTCCTGTTGTGTATATTTCTATACTATTTACTGCGAATACTTTTGCCTTGCTTCTAGTCAGTTGTACAACCAACCTTTCGGCAAAGCGCGCTCAATTCAAAACATTGACAGTTCGCCACCTCACTTTTACCTAAACTTAATTAGGCAAAAACAAGCTAGCTATCTCATCATACTGATTTAATGTGTCACGCCTTAAATTGAACTTCTCAATTTTTTCTCTAATTCGCTAAGCCATTACGTCTTAAGCAATCATTTCCTATCACCTCACCCAGTTGCCCAAGTCAGATGCAGGCCGCAAGCGCTCACATCAATCAATCTTTGCCAGTTGTTAAAGATCAGTACTACCAACTTCCTATTTGTTACTCTTACTACAAAAATCGCTACAAAACAGTGAATGCCACGCCTAGCCTAACTTCGCCAACCCGCTCACTTCTTTGAAGTTCACTTGCTTAGGTGTTTGTTACTTCTATACCGCTACACCACCCAAACTTACTACCCCTGGTTGCGGAGGAAGGATTTGAACCTTCGACCTTCGGGTTATGAGCCCGACGAGCTGCCAGACTGCTCCACCCCGCGATGGCTATACCGCTTCACTTAATACATTACTTCTACTGCTTTGTCGCTATTTTTCTCTGCCACTTAACAGCTTAACAATTAATTCGCTTAATAAGCTACTTAAACTAACCTACCGCTTCGCTTTTTTTGCTTCGCAAACTTGTTTAGCGCCGAGAGATGGAATTATGCGCCCTTTCACCCCACCTGTCAAGCTCCCCGCCACATTACCCCACAAAATCTCCACCCACACACCCAATCTCCCCCTCTTTTACCCAATTTTGTTGTTTTTTTGCAACATGTGCGCACAAATACACTCACATACACATACACATACACCCCCGTGGATATAGGGGAGAGGGCAAGATTAACCCCGTCTTGTCTCTAAACGCGCAAGCATCAACAATAACAAAAATAGTGTCGCCAGTCGTGGGGCATCTAATAAGGTGTCGAATACCCCCACCAAGACAAACAATATTGCTGCATGTACTACGGCGGTATAAAAAATTTGCCCGTGGGTGCTGGTGTGGCTGCGGAAATGCGGCAATTGCTGGCGTTGCAACAAACGCCAGAGCGTGCTTAGCAAGAGCAAGCTTGCCAATAACAAGCCAATCACCCCGTATTCAATCAAAATGTGCAGTCCGATGTTCTTGGCGTGCCAAGGCAAATGATGGCGGTCACTGGTGGTGAACCAATGATTCAGGCCTTGGGCAAATTGCTCATTTTTTAGCAGACTACCGGTTTGCGAAGCCAGGCTCAACTGTATTTGAGCGATGTCTACCGTGCCATTCCAGGCAAATACCTGAAATTGCGTCATGTGCCACTCTTTAATGTGGGCGCTGGTTTTGGGCAGCACCAACTCCACCGTTTGCCATTGCATGCGGCTGCCTTCAGGTGCTTGGGCCAAGGGCACAGAGACGCTTTTTTCGGCACAGTTGAATAAGTACAGCAGCCATTTTTCGCAGACCCCAAAATGTACTTGTGCACCGGCACTGCTGCGCATGACCGCCCTTACCCGATACTCAGTATTGGCCGCAATGGCGAGGTGTTGTGACAGCCGGATAGGTTCGGGGATCTTGTTGACCTTTGAGGGCCTCAAGGTCACCCATTGCTGTTCACCCTCTTGGCGCCAGACAGATTGACCGGGAAGATTGTCGGCATCAGCGCTAAGCAGACGTTGGTTGAAGTACTGTCCGCTGCCTATGCCGATGAGCCAAAGCAAGGGTGAATCTTGCAGAAGCTGAAGCGATTGCTGCCAATGCACGCTGCGGGTATGCAAATCAGCCTGACTTTGCCCAAGTCGTTCGGCAGCATAATAACTGCCTGCACCCACCGCCAACACTCCAGCCATCGCCACCGCCACGACACCTGATACCACTCGATTCATGGTCAGTGTTGCTGAGCTGCGGGTGAAAAATGTTCCTACGTAAATGAGGGTCAGGCAGAAAAATGGGGTAAGTGCCAAATCTAGGGCTATCTGCCCCCCCCAGTAATGGTTGATCGTCAAGCCGAGCGCCAATAATATGGGCGCGCAAATCCATTGCAAAAGCGATGCCCAATAGTACGGCGTGAACACTTGTAACGAGACGGCGATCACAGCGACACCTGCAAAAAAAGCAAATACAAAATACACCGCGCGCACGCCATCCCAAAGCATAAACATCAGCCCGGACGCACAACACACGCCTAAGCCCAGCCACACAAGGGCGTGATAGTGAGGATGAGCTGCGCTAGACCGATGCGCAGCGGCACACGCCCATACCGAAAGTGCCGACAGCAAAAACGCGGTCAAACCACGATAACCTCCGCCTTGAAATATCTGTGCCCCGGCATAGCTCAGGACCAGAAACGCCAAGACTGCCAATAGGGTGGTCCATTGCCCACCCGCCTGTTTTTGTCTCTGGGCAAACAGCAACAGAGTGATCAAGGCCAACACGCCCACCGCCACATAGAGGCCGCGAGAAAAACTCAGAAATACAGTCACCAAAAAAACTGGCGTGATGGCCAATGCCAAGAAACCGAGTTTCCTGTCCTGCTTTTGCAATATGGCTTGCGCTAAAAATGGGGCCACCAAACTCAGATAGCCATCCAGCGCTGCACCCCCGTAATTCATTTCCGGAAACGGTCCAACGATACGATAGTCTGCCGACAATTGAGTAAAAGACAGGAACATGGAGCGCTCTAGTAAGCAGAACAAGCAGGCAAACAGGCCGCCCCAAAGCATGCCGTAAAGACAGGCGCGAAAGATTTTTTCTAACTCCAAACGTTGCACTATGGGCAATAAGCAAAGCCCGTACAGAAGAGGTTTGAGCAAATACAAGCCGAAGTAGTAGCTGTCGGGTTGTGCGCTGGCATTCGGGTCTAAAGAGGCCAAAGGAAAAGGCAGTCGATACCATGAAAATAGGCCCCAACACGCTGCCCCCCACAACAGCCAGCAAAAAGATCTCGGCAGCTGCGTGCGCGTGGGCCAACGCCAGCAACGGGCAGCACTGCCACACACAAAGGCGCACACCAGCAAATCAAATTCTGACAAGGTCAGCCAACCTGTCCAAGGAGCCAAGGCACACAGGGGCAGCGCCGCAAGCATGGTCATCAAGCCTGCGCTCGGACGGATATAACTCGCCCCCGCCAACCCACAGAACAGTGCCAGGCTCAATACCAGGGGGTGTGGCAGGTAGGTCATGAGGGCAGCTCCTGCCCCCATCGCCAAGGCATTGAGTGCCAACAACAAGCCTGCTGCGCCTACATTACTGGCGTTTTCGGGCTGGGTTCGCGTCGATCCGCTGCCCCGACGCGAATGCGCTGCCTGCATCTGTCGGGCCAAATCAAGTGGCTTGCGTTCAGGCATGTGAAGAGGGCTGTGGATGCATTGATGGCAGCGATGGTAATGGTGGCAATGCGTGCAGCCAGGCGATGCTGTGTCCTATGACTTGCGCCCGCCAATCGGAGCGAGAAAAAGTGTGATTGGCTTCGGGCAATTCACGCACCTGGATTTGGGCTGAGTGCATCAGCGCGGCCCACTCTGCCTGCGCGCTACGCAAACGAAACTCATCTGCGGTGATGTCTTGGCCCGACAAGATCACCAAGGTGGGGCAGGCTTTGTTTTGCCAGCCTTGACGCATACGTGCCACAAAATCAAGCGCCTCGGGTTGAGGCCTAGATGGTGCTCCGGGCACATGGGCAGCCGATTGTTTTGGGGTGGTCAACAGCTTGGTCACGCGGGTGAACGCCTCAAGCAATGCGGCCGCCATCTTGACCTCCCCACGCAGCAGCCTGAGCCAGAATGTGGTGCTCAATAATTGTGCGCTGTAGTACTTGGTCACAATGGCCTGATTGTGGCTGCTCTCCTGATGTACCCAAGGATTCATCA
>JBDKJU010000313.1:0-4629 GCA_039796435.1 Pseudomonadota bacterium
GCCAGACATGCGGGCCGCATTGCCCACTATTTTGAGCAACTCTTGGCCATCAAATGGTTTGGTCAAATAGCCAAACACCCCATCCTGAGTGGCGGCCACCGCATCCGGAATGCTGCCATGCGCGGTCAAAATGATGACTGGCAGGGCCGGATATTCGCGGCTGATGAGGTGGAATAATTTCATCCCATCCATGCCCGGCATGCGTAAGTCAGTAATCACTACGGCAGGGCGCGATACCGCCAACTGCGCCAAAGCCTGCTCTCCGCTGGCTGCGGTGCGCACGCGATAGCCGCCCGCCGTGAGTCGTAAGGAGATGAGTTTGAGTAGGTCGGCATCATCATCGACCAAAAGTAAATCAGCAGACATGATGCTTAGCGACGCAGTCGCAAACTTTGCTCAATGGAGCGCAAGGCATCCAGTTTTTGCTGCAAGTTTTCAGATTTTTTCTGTTCATCTCTCAATAATTTGCCACGTTCCTGAATTTGTGCGGCAATCAAAGACGCCAGTAATTTCAAAGGTTCACGGCTGCCACGAGTCAACAGTGGCTCAAGCAAGGATAATGCCCGTTGGTCTTCCACGGTCGAACCGCTCAACAAGGACAAAGCAATGGCATAACGCAAACGCGCCGCCTCGGTCTTGAGTTTGTTGAACAAGGCTTGGGCACTGCTGACTTCGCGCTTGAGCTCTTCATTGGACATTTCGTGGTAACGAGCCCAATCGCTCAAAAACTCCATCAACTGGCTGACCTCTTCCGGAATCTTGGCGGGCTCTGTCTGAATGATGACGGTGGGCGGCAAGGGGGGAGGAACCACTGCCACAGGCTTTGGCGGTGCTGGCGGGGGCGTTGGCGCAGGTTTGCTGATGGGGGGTGGCGACACCACTGGTTTTTCGCTATCTGACTTTACTTCCTCTTGCGGCACCGTCACACAGGCACTCAATAACAACGAGGCCACCAATAAACACACACCGTTTTGTCTTTGTTTATGACTCATCATTTCTCCCGAACCCGCATACTTTCTTTACTTTGTTTTCAAGGACTCAATGGCAAACGACATTCCAGTCGTCCCCCACTTTCCCCCGGTCTTAACACCTTGATGCGACCACCATGGGCCTGAACATATTCCCGCACAATCGCAAGCCCCAGACCACTTCCCTTGACTATCGCTTCGGGCTGATGGCTGCCTTGATAAAACGAAGCAAAAATCTTTTCTTCTTCACCGAGCTTCACCCCCACCCCCTGATCTTCGACCAAGATGACCGCGGCAGGCAGGGTAGCAAGCGTTCCATCCAAGGTGTCCAACTGCGTGGAAAGAGTGATTATCCCACCCTTGGGGGAAAATTTCAAGGCATTGGAGACAAGATTATCCAAAATCACCCGCAGACGGTCACGATCTGCCGCCATGGTGATGGGTGTTAATTTGGGCTTTACCTGTATGCCCTTAGCCAATACGTCAAGCTTGTGTTCTCGCAACACCTGCACGATGAGGTCGGAGAGAATCAAACTTTCAACCCGCAAAGGCACGCCGCTGCGGTGCTGTTGGTAATTCAGCAGATCATTGATGTGTTTTTGCAGCTGCACGCTGTTGTCACGAATGATGCGCACGATGTCGTCCTGCCCGGCGGTCAACTCGCCCGTCACTCGTTCGTGCAAAAGCTCCCCCCCTTCGCGAATGGCGGTGAGCGGGGTTTTGAGTTCATGCGACACTTGCTGCAAAAAACGCGTCTGTTCGTTCTCTAAGGTGTGCAAACGGTGGCGCAACCACTCCAGTCTCTGCCCCAAACTCTCCATCTCTTTCGGACCCTTGATCTGCACTGGCTCGTCAAAGCGGGCTTGCCCCAAACGGCGCATGGATAAGTCCAGACTGCGCAGCGGGCGCGACACCCAAAAGGAAAAACCCAGACCCAAAATCAGCGCCAAGACAGCGGCTGCGCCAATCAAATAAGGCCAGTTGTCGCGTCCCTCGTATGCCTTGTTTTGCAAGGCCGCAATTTCATTTGCCGATACTGCGGTCACCACCTTGGCGCTCTCTTCCGCTTGGTCGGCAATGTCATTCATCTGCTTGACCACCGCCTCACGTTCGCCAACAGGTGGTATGCCTCGGGCAAAATTGGCCAGCAATTTTTCAATGCGGGTGTTGAGATTGGCCAGCCGCAACAAGTCCTCGTCCGACACCGGCAGCAGCATGGCTTTCTCGGCCACTTCTTCCGTGCGCTTGCCGTTGCTGCGCAATACAGTGAGCAAACTCTCATCCTCTAGCACCACGGCCTGACGCACACTGCGCTCCAGACTTAAGCTGCTTTCGCGCAACGCCAAGCCCACGGCACCCGCGAGTTCACCGCGCTTGACCGCCAACTGCGACTGGGTGGCCAACTCGTTGACGGTGAGGGCCAATTGCACCAGAGCCACCAACAGTGGCACGGCGGTGAGCACGAATGTGCCCACGATTAACTTGGTCAAGGTTTGTGGAAAAGCCATAAAATGTGGCGATGTCGTCTGTCGCTTCACCCCAGATTGTAGTCATCGCTGCCTTGAGTAATCACCGCGTCCTGGGTTTAAACGGCCGCATGCCTTGGCACCTCCCTCCTGACCTGCAACATTTCAAACACACCACCATGGGGTGCCGCATGGTCATGGGTCACACCACCTTTGCCGGATTTGGCGGGCGTCTCCTGCCGGGTCGTGAACATGTGGTGCTGAGTCGCCACCCCTTGGTCTCTGTCAATCCTGCTCTGCGCTACCTCAGCTCATTCGAGGCAGCCATTGATTTTTCGCAATGTCCACCTTTGCTCGCCGAGACGCGTACAGATCAAATCTTCGTCATCGGTGGTGCGCAAATCTACACCTTGGCACTGTCCCACCCCAAGGTGCGCACACTCATACTCACCCACATCAACCTGAACACCGAGGGTGATGCTTTTTTCCCTCCGCTTGGCCGTGAGTGGCACATCACCGAACAAAGCCCCTTGGCATCGTACCAAGGCCTAGGCTATCAATTCATCACCTATGAACGTTAACCTGCGCTTGCGTGCCAGCCAAAAAGAAGCCATCCTCGACGGCCTAAAAACCAGCGCCATGCTCACTCCCGCCTATATCGCCTTTGGCATGGTCACCGGCATTTCGGCGTTGCAGGCTGGTTTTTCACCCCTCTTGGCCTTGCTCTCGCCTGCTTGGATATTTGGTGGGTCCTCGCAAGTGGTGATGTCAGAGCTGATTATTGCTGGCGCTCCGCTTTGGGTGGTGGTGGCTTCGGCGGTGCTGGTCAATGCCCGCATGATGGTGTATTCGGCGGCCTTTAACCCTCTGCTCAAAGAGGCCAGACAAAGCACACGCTCAGCAGTGGGCTTTTTTCTCGTTGATCAAAACTACGCCAACCACTGCCTGCGCGACAGTGAGTATGAACGTGCGGGCAAGCCCAACCGCGAATGGTTGGCCTATTACCTGACCATCAGCGTGGCCTTGTGGCTCACCTGGATCTGCACCAATGCTTTGGGAATTTTTCTGGGGCGCGTCATTCCTGTGTCTTGGGAGCTCACCTTCAGCATCCCTCTATGTTTTGTGGCCATCATGGGCAATATGGTGCGTCAAAGCCAAGCGCCTTTAGGCATGCTGATTGGCGCGGTGTTGAGCTTGGCCTTATTTGCCCTGCCCTTGAAACTGGGTCTAGTGGCCAGTGTGGTGATTGGGGTGTCCATACTCATGGCCCTGCCCAGTGCGGACAGGGCGAACACATGAACACCCATTCCTTGCTGAGCTTGAGCGCAGTGGTGTTTCTGGTGGGCCTGGGCACGTTTTTGATCCGTCAGTCTTTTCTTGGTCCTTGGGCCAGGGGCGAGTTGCCCAGTTACGTGCAAAAGGCGCTCAAGCTCGCGCCCCCAGTCATTTTCGCGGCCCTCATTGCTCCCATGCTTTTTTACACCGATGGGGTGTGGCAAGCCGGTACCAACAGCAAAAAAATCATCGCTGCGGCGGCCTGCTTCGCCTACGCTGCCTGGCGTGGCGGGCAGATCATGCCCCTCTTGGTCGGCATGGGCAGCCTGCATCTTCTGCACCGTCTTTATTGATTGAGCGCCCCATGTTACGCAGCAAATTATTCGTTCCCGCCTCGCGTCCCGAGCTCTTTGAAAAAGCCGCCGCGTCGGCAGCAGATGCCCTGTCTTTCGATTTGGAAGACGCGGTGGTCGAGGCACAAAAAGCCCAAGCCCGCCAACACCTGAGCCAATTCTCCTGTACACAAAAACTCGTCATTGTGCGCATCAACGGCTTGAGCACCGTCCATTGGCAGGCAGATCTGGAGACGTGTTGCCCGATGGCTGACTGGGTGAATCTGCCCAAGGTGGAGAGCCTGACAGACATTGAGCAAGTTGTCGCCCGCGCGCCCACTGTCAAACTGCTCTTGACCATAGAAACTCCTAAGGGCATGCGTTTGGCCGCCAGCTTGGCCAGCCACCCGAATGTGGTGGGCATACAGGCCGGGCTGGTGGATTTATTTCAGGGACTTGGCATCGACCGCCGCCTGAACACCGTGCGCGAGCACATTCTTTTGCAACTGCGTCTGGCCGCCGGAGAAGCTGGGGTGTTATGCCTTGATGCCGCCTACGCCGACACCAAAGACCCACAAGGTTTTGACG
>JBDKJU010000314.1:0-5576 GCA_039796435.1 Pseudomonadota bacterium
CCGCCGGAGGGCGCGCTGCTTTGGCCAGTTTGGAAGCTGCCGCGCAGGCGGTGGTCATGGGTGAATGTACGGCCTTGGTCACTGCGCCACTGAACAAAACCGCGATTGCGTTGGCAGGCTGCCCCCACCCGGGCCACACCGAGTGGTTGGCCGAATTTTGCCAATGCGAAGTGGCCATGATGTTTGCTGCCGACCTCTCTGACAAGACCCTCAACGTACTGCTTGCCAGCATCCATGTCCCTCTTGCAAAAGCCATACAAGTCATTGACCAAGCGCTGATCTTGAAACGCCTGCAACAAGCGCAGGCTGGTGCCCACCTTCTGGGGTATCACACGCCACGCATCGCCGTCGCTGGACTGAACCCACACGCCAGTGAACAAGGTTTGTTTGGTCATGAAGAGGCCGAGCACATCGTGCCCGCCATTGCCAGCGCACAGGCACAAGGCATCCAAGTGAGCGGCCCTTATCCACCCGACACGGTGTTCATGCGCGCACTCGCCGGAGAGTTTGATTTGGTGTTGGCCATGAGCCACGATCAAGGCTTGATCCCGGTGAAACTACTGGGTTGGGAGCGTGCCGTCAACATCACCGTCGGCTTGCCTTTCTTGCGTGTGAGTGTGGACCATGGCACCGCCTATGACATCGCCGGCAAGGGCGTGGCAGATGAGCGTAACTTGCTGCATGTGCTGCGTTTCGCCGAGCGTTGCCTCATGCGTACTTAATCACACTTAGTCATCATAATGAAAGCGGCAAGCCACCACGATGAGGGCATCATCACTCACGCGATACACCAATCGATGGCGCTCATCAATCCTTCGGCTCCAATAGCCGCTTAAATTTTCTCTTAACGCCTCTGGTTTCCCTAAACCCGTAAAAGGTTCACGTACTGCAGATTCAATGAGCAGATTAATTCGTTTTAAAGTTTTTTTGTCTTGTTCTTGCCAATACACATAATCACCCCAGGCCTTTGGCGTAAAACAAATTTCACGACTCATTACTGAATAAGGCTGGTCAAGACGATTGCAGGCGACGCACTTTTGCCTTGCCTGCCTTATCTTCTGCTATTGAGGCGAGTAAATGCTTGGTATTAGCAGGTGTCGACAGCAAGTGCAGAGTCTCAAGCATGCTTTCATACATTGACCGCCCCATCAACACCGCATCTTCGCCATCGCGTCGATGAATAATCGCCACCTCTGCCTCATCAATCGTGGTGTCGATGAGGGTCTTGAGATTATTGCGCGCGTTCGAATAGGAAACCACATTCATCCCCGAATTATACTTGTACATTAATTTGTTCAAGTAAACCATACCTTAAAACTTCAACGTGCTCAAGCACGCTAACATAGCACCATGCCCGCCAAGCTCATCCTCCTCATCGGCATACTCGCCGTCTCCACCGCTGCCGTGCTCATTAAGCAAGCACAGGCTGCCGGTGCCGCCTCCTTACTCATTGCGGCTGGGCGCATGGGTTTGGCAAGCCTAGTGCTTTTTCCGGTTGCGGCCTTTGTCCATCATCACACTTGGCGCACACTTAGTCTGCCCATGGTCTTGCGGGTGCTTTTGTGTGGGGTGTTATTGGCTCTGCATTTTGCTTTTTGGATCAGTTCCTTGGCGCATACCTCGGTGGCAGTCAGCACGGTGCTCGCCACCACCACGCCCATCTGGGTGGCGCTTGCCAGCCGTTTTTTATTTCAGGAACATTTAAGCCGCGGGCAATTACTCGGCCTTGCCATTGCTCTTGCAGGCAGCTTGGCACTGGGGTTAAACGATCTCGGCCCTGCCCACAGCACCCAAAGCGTTTGGGGCGGGTTCTTGGCCGTTGCCAGTGCCTGGATGATTGCGGCGTATTTTTTATTGTCACAAAAACTCAGGCAGGCACTGCCCAATCTTGCTTTTATCGGGCTCACTTTCAGCACTGCTGCCGTGGTGCTTGTCTTGCTGTGCCTGGCGCAGGGCTTAAGTTTGGGCATTGGCGCTATTCAATCTGAGGCCCTATGGGCTATCGCGCTCTTGGCCCTGGTACCGCAACTCATTGGCCACAGCGCCTTGAATTGGGCCATCCCGAGGCTAGGTGCGACGGTGGTGACGGTGGCCATCTTGGGTGAGCCCGTGGGTGCCGCCATACTCGCCCTGCTGCTCTTACACGAAGACATTACCGCTATGAGCCTGCTTGCTTTTGCCTGCATACTCTTAGGCATTTACTTAGTTGCGAGGAAAAAATAATGTGGTCTGAACATCGTTGGATACAAGCAGGGATGGGCATTTTTTATCGCGTCTGCGCTAAAGCTGATGGGGTGAAACGCCCACCGCTGCTGCTCATTCACGGCTACCCCCAATCCAACATTATTTGGCGGCAGGTGGCGCCTCTGCTCGTCGAACACTTCGACTGCATCATGCCAGACCTACGCGGTTATGGCGACAGCGACAAGCCACGCGAGACCGAGCATAATCGCTTTGACACCATGAACAAGCGCGTGATGGCCAATGACCTGGTGGCCTTGATGCAGCACCTCGGGCACCGCCAATTTGCGGTGGTGGGGCATGACCGCGGTGGCCGTGTGGCGCACCGCATGGCAGTTGATCACCCCGATACAGTCACAAAGCTCTCCGTGCTCGACATCTCGCCCACGGTGCACATGTACCAAAACACCACGCGCGCCTTTGCGCAAGCCTACTGGTGGTGGTTCTATTTGATACAGCCCGCCCCTTGGCCAGAACGCGCCATCACCGCCTGCCCGCGCGATTATCTCGACCCCAAGATTGGCTACGGCCCAGCGGGCATGACCCCTTTTGCTGATGGTGCTTACGATGCTTATTTACGCTACTTAAGCGATTACGACACCAACCACAGCATGTGCAACGACTACCGTGCCGCCGCCCACCGGGACTATGAGTGGGAGGTGGCCGACCTCGCTGCCGGCCGTTTGATTCAATGTCCTCTGCAAGCCTTGTGGGGTGAGCAAGGCGTGGTGCACCGCTTGTTTAGTCCGCTCAATGATTGGGCCAATCGCACGCACCACGGTGTGGTCAGCGGACAGCCCCTCCCCTGTGGACATTATTTGCCGGAAGAGCAGCCCAAGGCAACGGCAGAGGCTTTACTCACCTTTTTATTCAATAATGATTCATCGCAAGCTTCTGTCTAAGGCTGTCTCAGGCCTTCATTGACAAACTCAAGCAATGCGTTTTTTTAAGAGCGTGGCCAATACCTACGTAATTCGGGCCGCGATACAAAAATCAATTAATTGAGGCGCAAACTCACTGTGCGTATGGTCTGCCGAAACCGAGTGTAGGCAATATGCACGATGCCTTCAGCATCTTGCACCACACTCGGATAAGACAGCTCGCGATTTTTCGCCTCTTTGGAGTTATTGGACAGGCAATTACCATCACCATCTTCAATGAGGTATTGCGTGGGCCAGCTCATGCCCTGATCAGACGAGAGCGCCAAAATCATCGGGGCGCGAGGAGTGCCCCAAATGGCGGGTTTGCTTGCTTGCGTTGCTGCCATCACATCGCCCCCACTCTGCCCCTCACCCTCACCCCCGCCCTCACCCCCAGGCAATTCGTCGTACAGGGATTCTCGTCTTGGGGACGTGTCGCTGGCTTGTGTGGGGTTACAAACCATGGCGAGTTGACCACTGTGTAGGCGAATGACTTGTATCGAAGAGTTGTTATTCGGCATGTCAGTGGGCACTGGGGCAGACCAAGTTTTGCCCTCATCGCTGGAGTGGCTGCGATACACCCAATCGGCGTAACGGCTGCGAAAGAAGCAGTACAACTGGTCGCCACCTTGCACGATGTTGGGGTGCACCAAGCCCGTGCTCGCAGGAATCAGGCTTTGTTGCCAAGTGGCCCCTTGGTCGCTTGAGCGCATGACGAAGCTCACGTCATGGTCGCCTCGCCAGGCCACGCCGGGCTCGCCCACGCAGTAGTAAGCTGGTAAGAGCCAATCGCCATTGGCTAAGACTTGCAAAGGCTGCCTAATAAAAATCCCTGCTTCGGCAAACAGCTGCGCCACCACGCCTTTGTCTTTTTGTACGCGCACCACGGCAGTGTCTTGCTGACCGTGCTTTTGTGCGGTGTAGAGCAACCACTCTTCACCTTGTGGGGTATAAAAAAGCTGAGGGTTTTGCTCAGAGCGGCTTGGGTCTTGTGAGCGACGTACCGCCTCCGACCACTGTCCACCACGGAACTCGGCGCTCCAAATATCAATGTCGCTCATGCCCTCCATGGTGCCACCAAACCACACACAAGAAAGGTCTCCGTCAGGGCTAAAGTGCAAATTGGCCGAGTGGCACTGCACGGTGGGCGAAGGAATGTCGCCCGAATAAAGTAGAGTGAAAGACAATTAATCAGCCTTAATATTGGCGGCTTTAATGAGTTTGCCGATGCGCTCGTATTCAGTGGGCACCAGCTTGGCAAGCTCGGCCGAGTCACCCGAGGCGGTAGACACGCCCACACCTTTTAATTTCTCAATCACCTCTGGATTCTTAAGTGCCGTGGCCAGTGATGCTGATAACTTGGCCACCACCTCCTTAGGAGTCTTGCCCGCAGCAAACAAGCCATACCAAGCCGTGAAGTCAAACTTCTCGTAGCCCGACTCAGCAAAGGTAGGCACATTGGGCAGATCACTCAAGCGCTTGGGAGTAGATACCGCCAAGGCACGCACTTTGCCGCCTTTGAGATAGCTCATGGCATTGGTGGCCGTGTCAAACACCACGCCCACGCGCCCACCCATCAAGTCCAGCATGTGGGCAGTACCGCCTTTGTAGGGCACATGCGTGAGGTCGATATTGTAGGTGCTCGCAAAGAGTTGGCCTGCGAGGTGCAAGGGCGAGCCATTGCCAGAGGAGGCATACATCACATTGCCGGCTTTTTTCTTGGCATCGGCCACCACGTCAGCCAAAGTTTTATACGGTGAGTCGTTGTAGGTAATGAGAATAATCGGGGCGCTACCGATGAGGCCCACAGACTCAAAATCGCTCAAAGGGTTGTATTCGGCCTTGGATAAGTTGGGGCTGGCAGCGTGGGTGGCCAGCCCGCCCACCAACAAGGTGTAGCCGTCAGGAGCAGATTTGGCCACGTAGTTGGCCCCGATCATCGCTCCAGCGCCGGCTTTGTTTTCCACCACCACTGCCTGGTTTAAATTTTCCCCCATTTTTTGCCCGAGCAAACGGCCAAGCATGTCGTTGGCGCCCCCCGCTGGGTAGGGCACCACCATGGTGATGGGTTTGGCTGGGAAGGGTTGGGCTTGGGCATTATGCAAGGCCAAGCTTGAAAGAAAACAAGCAATCGTAATTAATTTCATAGTATCTCCTTAAGATTTTTTATCCTTAAGCAACTTTACAAATTCTTTACCAAGCTCACTTAAGACTGATGGCGTAGACGATGTATCATCGTTTTTGAAAATGGCTTTGGTCAAAATGACCAAGCCTAGTGTTGGGACAGCGGCCAAAAGCCCATAGAAAGCCACTAGTTCAAAGCTCATCTTGAGTTCCCACAGTTTTATTTGTGCCAACAAGCACCATAAAATCAAGTAGCCGAAAATTACTATGAATGCGAATATTCGAAATACA